>QMNH01000059.1 GCA_003647675.1 Candidatus Falkowiibacteriota bacterium
ATGTTTTAAATCTACAGACTATAAATGACATATACTATTATACTATTTTGGGAAACAAAGATAAAAGACATAAGGAAAGAATATAAAAATAAATATAATTACGAGAATTCAGAACGAAAATGCAAAGATGATACAACCGACAGAATTATGCTTGAGCTTAATAACT
Organism: Candidatus Falkowiibacteriota bacterium; assembly: GCA_003647675.1. GTDB lineage: Bacteria > Patescibacteriota > Patescibacteriia > Patescibacteriales > UBA12075 > B7-G4. Next base: position 167 of record QMNH01000059.1, read on the forward strand.
TGAGCAAAAAGCCTAAAGAAATATCCGATATATTATACGATGATTATGGCAAAAGCATCATGGCAAATAAGGTATCAGAAAGATTGAAAGAACTTAGAAAACTTTCAAGAAATAAATTAAAACAATATTTGCTTTCTATAAGGCCAAGGATTTGTATTTGAGCAATAAATCTACGGCAGACGACAAGCGAACGCTTATAAACAAAATATTTACTAATTTACAGCTTAAAAACAAAAAACTGATTGCCGAATATACACCGGCTTATCAATTCTTATCCGAATGGATGCCCAAACTAAACGCCACTTCCGAACTCTTAAAACAGGGCGAGTATTACGAAAAAACAGGCGCCTTCGCGCCTGCTCATCCTATTGTGCTCGGAGGCAGGGATTCGAACCCCGATAGCCAGGACCAAAACCTGGAGTCCTACCATTAGACGACCTCCGAATAAAAAATCGCCACACTATGCGGCTATTTTTTAATATAATAATATAAAATTATTAATTTGTAAAGTTTATAATAAAAAAATGACCGCCCTTTTTAGGCGGGTATAATCAAAATTTACTAATATTTTTGTATTATATTCAACTTGTTGTTAAATATGGGAAAAAGATCTAGACTTTATTTTATTAAAGCTATATGACTGGTATTATGGTTAATTATTCATTAAACATATCCCGCCAGCCTTATTTCTAGATCCTCTAACTATAATATAGCATAAAATTATTAAATTAAAGTTAAAATAAAGTTATTAGTAAATTAAAATAGCAATAATAACAAAAAATTGACTTTTTAATGCAATGAAATTATAATAATTATTAGGTGTTAAAACCGTTTTTTTATTAAAAAGTTAAATAAATAAATGACAGCCAACGAGTTAAGAGAAAAATATTTAGAATTTTTTAAAACTAAAGGACATGCAATAATACCCAGCGCCTCGTTAATACCAGACAACGATCCAACCGCGTTATTTATTAATTCGGGCATGCATCCCTTGGTTCCGTATTTAATGGGCGAACCCCATCCTGAAGGAAATCGTTTGGCGGATGTGCAAAAAAGCATCAGAACCGACGATATTGAGGAAGTCGGGGACACTACCCATCATACTTTTTTTGAGATGCTGGGAAATTGGTCTTTGGGCGACTATTTTAAAAAGGAAGCGATTGAGTGGAGCTGGGAATTCTTAACATCGCCGAATTGGCTTTCGCTGGACAAAAATTTAATCGCGGTTTCTGTTTTTAAAGGAGACGAAAATGCCGAATTTGACCAGGAAGCTTTTGGTAAATGGAAAGAAATAGGGGTTCCGGAGGCTCGTATCGCAAAACTGGGAGCAAAAGAAAATTGGTGGGGGCCGGCCGGAATTACCGGACCTTGCGGACCTTGCACAGAAATGTTTTATTGGGTTGGTGATCCGAATAAAGTTCCGGATAGTTTTAATGATGACAATGATCTTTGGGTAGAAATTTGGAACGATGTTTTTATGCAATTTAATAAAAAGGCAGACGGTACGTTTGAACCGCTAGCGCAGCAAAACGTAGATACCGGTATGGGAATGGAACGTACGTTGGCGGTCATGAACGGCCTGGATGATAATTATTTAAGCGATTTGTTTTCTAATATTATTGGAAAAATTGAAGAATTGTCCGGAAAAAAATACGTCGAAAGCCCGGAAGCCACCAAGGCAATAAGGATTATAACCGATCATATCAGGGCTGCGGTTTTTGTTATTGGAGACGAAAAGGGAGTAACGCCCTCAAACGTTGACCAAGGATATATAGTAAGGCGTTTAATCAGAAGAGCAATAAGATACGGACGCCAGCTGGGAATTATTAAGGAATCCTGGGTAAAAGAAATAGCTCAAGTTGTTATTAACGATTATTCAAGTGTTTATCCGGAGCTTAAGAAAAATTCCAATTATGTATTAATTGAAATGGAAAAAGAAGAAATTAAGTTTGCGAAAACGTTGGAAAAAGGAGAGAAAATGATAAAAGGGGAGTCTATAAACGGCGAAGAAGCTTTTAATTTATTTCAGACATTCGGTTATCCGGTTGAAATGACTGAGGAGATCGCTAAAGAAAAAAATATAAAATTATCACGGAATTTTACAGATGAATTTAATGAAGCTATGAAAAAACATCAGGAATTATCAAGAACAGCCAGCGCGGGAAAATTTAAAGGCGGCTTAGCTGATGCTTCCGAAGAAACAACAAAGCTTCACACCGCGGCGCATCTGTTATTGGCAGCTTTGCGTCAGGTACTGGGAGAGCATGTCGAGCAAAAAGGCAGTAATATTACCGCCGAGCGTTTAAGATTTGATTTTTCCCATCCGGATAAATTGACCGATGAAGAGAAAAATAAAGTTGAAGAATTGGTAAATAAGGCTATTAGCCGCAAACTGCCGGTAAAATGCGGCGAGATGTCTCTTGCTAAAGCCAGGGAGTTAGGCGCGCAAGGCGTTTTTGAGTCAAAATATGACGAAAAAATAAAAGTTTTTAGTATCGGGGATAATGATTATATTTTTTCCAAAGAAATATGCGGCGGGCCGCACGTGGAAAATATTTCTTGTTTGGGTAAATTTAAGATTACAAAAGAGCAAAGTAGTAGTGCTGGAGTTAGGAGAATTAAAGCGATTTTAGAATAAAAATTGAAATTAAGTTTTATTTTCAAATAACGCAGTTCTCCAGACAGAAAAACAATTTTAATAAATTTACTAATATTAAATAAAATTTATAAACGTAAATTTAATTAATAAATTCCTTGACATTTCAAAAAAATAAATATATAATAATTAACGTAATTAAGTATAAAAATTATTTAATTTTGTACAGTTTTTACCAATAAACTTGGTAAAATTTTAAATTTTACCAAATTTTTTTGTGTTTAAGCATGTTTGTTAAAATAATATTTAACAGACTGTTAATAAAAGAATTATTAATGAGTAAAAAAGAAGATAAAAAGTCAATAGACGCGAAAGAATTTATTGAAATGCAAGGCGAAGTTTTAGAATTAATGCCGGCAGCTACTTTTAAAGTTTTGCTTGAAAATGGACATGAAATATTGGCTCACTTATCCGGTCGCATGAGAATGAATCGAATAAGAATTTTGCCGGGAGATAAGGTAAAGCTAGAGATAAGCCCATACGATTTAACAAAGGGCAGAATAACGTACAGGCTATAAAAAAATAGTATAAATAGATTAGTTTGTTTTTTATGAAAGTAAGGGCGTCAGCAAAAAAAATATGTAAAGATTGTAAAACAATCCGGCGAAAAGGCCGGGTCGTTGTTATCTGTAAAAATCCAAAACATAAGCAAAGACAAGGATAGATTAATTAAAAATTAAAAATTAATAATTAGTTAGAATTATTAATTATTAATTTTTAATTATTAATTGTATAAAAATGGCTGTAAGAATTGCCGGAGTAACAATTCCAAATGAAAAAAGAGCAGTAATTGCTTTGACTTATATTTTTGGTATTGGCCGAAATAAATCAAGCGTCATACTGAAAAGCGCGGAGATTGATCCTGATACGCGAATTAAAAATTTAAGCGAAGAACAGATAAATAAATTACGCGTAATAATTGAAAAGAAACATAAAGTTGAAGGTGATTTAAAGCGTGAAATTATGGGTAATATAAGAAGATTAATAGAAATTAACAGTTATCGAGGCAGCCGGCACGCTAAAAAACTTCCGGTTCGTGGACAAAGGTCAAAAACAAATAGTCGCACTGTTAGAGGCAATGTAAGAAAAATTAGTGTTTCTGGCAAAAAACAAACAATGCAAAAGACGTAATTTTTCCGCCGGTAAGGATCATTTGCGTCTAACCGCGTTCTTCTCGCCACAAAAGTTATACGGACAATAAAGTCAAGCGGGAAAAATAGGGTGGGTCGGATAAAATTTAACAAGTAAATCATTTCAAATATGACAGACAAAAAAGATATTAAAAAAATAGATAAAAAAATTGATAAAGACAAGGACAAGGCGGCAGAAAAAACCGTTAATACTAAAGATGATAAAATAAAAAAAGAAAAATCTGATCAGCCGGAAGTAAAAACTATAAAAAAAGAAAATGAAATTTTATCTACAGGCCAAGGAGAAAAAGAAAAAGAAGATATTTTAGAAATAAAAAAAGATAAGTTAGGGTTGGAAGAATTACCAGAAGACATAATAAAAAAATTGGCTAAGAAAAAAGCCGAAATTAGCAAGAAAACTAAAGCTAAAAAATCTAAATTTGTCCGAAAAAAGAAAAAAGAATTTAGAAAAGTAATAACCGGGAACGCGTATATAAAGTCGACATATAATAATACAATCGTTACTTTAACGGATTTACAGGGAAATGTAATTTCTTGGGCTAGCGCCGGAATAGCCGGCTTTAAGGGTCCTAAAAAATCAACCCCATATGCCGCGCAAATAGTAACCCGCATTGCCGTTGGTAAAGCTAGAGAAAAATTTGGCTTGAGCGAGGTTAGTGTTTTTGTACGCGGAGTCGGTACCGGACGCGAGTCGGCCGTTAGAGCTTTAAATAATAACGGATTAATAGTTACCTCAATTAAGGATGTTACGCCAATGCCGCATAATGGCTGTCGGAATAAAAGACCGAGAAGAGTATAGTACAACAGGTTAACTGTTAATAATTAACAGTTAACGTATTAAGTAATAAAATAATTTATAATTATATAATAAATAAAATATTTAGTTAATTGTTAAAAGTTAAATGTTAAAAGTTTAGATATATGGCAAAAGATATAAATCCAAAATGCAAGCAATGTCGCCGAGCCGGTGAAAAATTATATTTTAAAGGAGAACGATGCTTTTCCCCGAAGTGCGCCATGGTTAAAAGGAATTATCCGCCCGGTTTTCACGGGCCTAAGGGCAAAAAAAGGATTACCGACTACGGACAGCAGTTAAGTGAAAAGCAAAAAGCTAAAAGGCAATACGGCTTACTGGAAAAACAATTTAAATTAACGTTTGAAAAAGCTTTAAGGCAGGGCGGAAACACAGGACATAATTTTCTAAAATTACTGGAAATGCGTTTTGATAATGTAGTATATCGGCTCGGCCTAGCCCGTTCAAGATCGGAAGCCAGACAGTTAATTAATCATGGTCATTTTACCGTAAACGGCCAAAAAGTAAATATTCCTTCGTATAATACCAGAACCGGAGATGAAATTAAAATAAAATCCAACAAAAAAGACATAAAAATATTTAAAGGTTTGCCCGAAAAATTAAAAAATGCGGAAACTCCGGGTTGGTTGAATTTTGATAGTAAAAATTTAGACGCGAAAGTGCTTCATGGTCCGGGCAAAGATTCGATTACTCCGAATTTTAATATGCAGATGATTATTGAATATTATTCCCGTTAATGCTTTGCTTTTTTATTTAAAAGCATAAGACATATATAAAATAATTAATATAATAAAGTAAGTTAAATAAAAAAATAAGTATATCCTAATTAATATTTTTATTTTCATATTTATCTTATCTTTTAATTTATGAGCAACATTTCATTGCCTAAAAAAATTAAATATATAGAAGGCGAAAACAAAAATGAAGGTAAAATGGTAATAGAACCTTGTTTTCCCGGCTATGGAGTAACTTTAGGCAACTCCCTTAGAAGAGTAATACTGTCATCACTGCCCGGAGCAGCGGTTGTTGGGGTTAAAATCAAGGATGTTGGACATGAATTTATGGTTTTGCCGCATTTAAAAGAGGATATTTTGGAATTTATTTTAAATTTAAAGAAAATTAGATTAAGAGTGTTTAGTGATGAAGTTGTTAAGATTGAATTAAAAATCCACGGCAAAAAAGATATAAAAGCCGGCGATATAACAAAAAATTCCCAAGTAGAAATAGTTAATCCGGAATTGGTTTTAGGCTCAATAACAGATATGGCGGGCAGTTTGGAGGCGGAACTTTTTGTTAAAAAAGGTATGGGCTATGAAATGATCGAGAGCCGGGATGAAAAAATAAAAGAAATAGGCTATATAGAGATGGATTCAATTTATTCCCCG
>QMNH01000060.1 GCA_003647675.1 Candidatus Falkowiibacteriota bacterium
ATCAACATCAAGCGTTGAAACACCCGGATTATTTACGGTTGGGGCATTAGGCGCGTTAGCCGAAGTATAAAACGGGCCGATTGTTAAAGAGCCGGTTTTGTCCGTATCTCCGTTCCGGGCGCAAGCGTATCTGGTGTATGCGGTATTAGCAGACAGCGAGCCTTCGTCCCAGTAGGTATTAGAGGTATTACCGCCACTGCAGTTAGTGTCTGTGCCATAAGAGTAATCGGTTTCTGCCCCGCCCGAGGCCCAGGTCCAACGCATTGCTGCGTCAGTTTGATTAGTATGCCCCGGCGTAGTCGGTGTATTGGCTTCTGTATAAAAGGGGCCGATCGTAAGAGAGGAGCTGGTAGCGCCGTCAGTATTCCGGGCACAGGCGTATCTGGTGTATGCGGTATTCGCGGACAGCGAACCTTCGTCCCAGTAGGTGTTAGCGGTTGATCCGCTTAAACAATTAGAATCCGTACCGTAAATATAGTCGGTCTGCGAACCGCCCGAGGCCCAGGTCCAGCGCATGGAATCAACGGCCTGATTAGAATGTCCGGCTGTATTCGGCGTATTGGCGAGAGTGTATTTATAGACCGGACTGGGATAAACCCAAACGCTTTCGTTGCCGACATTATCTATTAATTTTAAAACATAAGCATAAGCTAAATTAGCGCTTAAACCTCCCGGACTCCAGGCAGTGTTAACCCAGCCGGAATTTGCGTCCGCGGCGCTAAAAGACGTCGCCTGGTCATACGCCATATAGTACTTATTGGTCGGAAGTCCTGAGTCGGCATCCGCTCCGGCCGAAGGAGTAACGTCAATATTTGAGCTGGTAATCGTCCCCCAGGCAAGCGATCCGCCGGTAGGTACTGCATCGTCCCAGCCAACGTTAGGCTGTTCCGAAGCCTCGTCTATGCCGCTGCCCATGCTAAAAGCGGTCCCATAACTGTTTGTACTAACTGAAATTGAAGTAATATCTAAATCGTCGTATGTTGCCGAATTTGAACTAACCGCGTAAGATGCGGCGCTAAGAGTTGTTGCCGCGCTGCCGGCGCTAAAAATAGCTGAATTTTCACTAACATTAGCACTTGCTCCTCCACTAAAACTATTGCTTATTAAAGTTGATGTACCGACATTTATCGGTCCTCCGCCCCGCTCCAGGATTGCGCTTATAGTCGCGGTCATAGAATCCGCGTTCGGATCCCAGTAGCGGGTGCCGCTATCGTAAGCATGATTAGACGCTACTATATTAGTGATTTGTACCCGGTCTATGTCCATTGTATTTCCATTACTGGATATTGCCCCCGCTCCCGCGGGCGCGTTTAGTATATCAACGTCAAACGTATCCGTATTATTAAGTGTTGAGCTGGCTATAACTCCGCTAACCGAAAAATATCCGTCTGCCTCTAGGTCTGTATCATCGTAATTAGAAGCGCTCCAGTTTGGATCTACTCTTACATCGGCTATATCTTCCGGCGGATCCGGGGTAGTTACGCCTTCATAATCCAGGTAGCCGGACACGCTAAAGCTAACTCCCGGATTATGCGTTGAATCATAGGTTATGGAAGTTGTCCGCAAATCGTTTTCCACCTGGAAAGTATCACCCGTAAACGCGTTTGTTGTAGTAGCGTAATATATATCATCCGATACTACCTGCGCGTCCGTCGGGGCGTCATCGGTATTGGCCCAATCCCAATCCATGGTAAGTTTAAAATCAAGCGTCCACTGGTTGCCCGCGTTATTGGAATCTGTTCCGATAGAATCAACCGTAAAATATCCGGACGCGGAAGAAAAAATGTCGGTTGAACGCGTCCATATTATATCCTGCGATGTGCCGTCGTAATCCAACTGTAATATAACAAGATTAACATCATCATATCCGTCAGCATCGGTTACCAGCACCCGCCAGGTATATTGGCTGCCGGCATATAATTCTTCATCATCGTTATGTGCGAGTAAATCAAGAGAATCGTTAACTGGCGCGTTGTTGGGCCGGGTGGTAATTTCCGGATATACCTCGTAATTATAAAGATCGCTGGAATCGCTCGCCTTAACGATTTTAAAACAATACGTAGTGGACGCGGCCGCGCCGTTATCTTTAAGCGCAAAATCCCATTTTCCGTCCCGTCCCTCGGCTATAGTGGAAGTGCTGGTAAAATTATTATCCTCCTCATAAGTCTGGTTAACTATTAAATCTCCGCCATGTGTCGGGTCAGCGGTTGAAGACGCGGTTAATAAATCTCCGTCATTAACCCCGCCATTATCGTTAAAAGCGATTATAGTTGAAGGCGTTACTGTGGCGTAGCTTCCGGCCGGGCTAGCGCAAGTTCCGCCGCCTTTAGTCGCGAAATGGAGGGCAAAATCCAGCGAACTGGTCGCCAGACTTGAAGAAGCAACATGCATCAGCGTACGCAAACGAAACGCCTGGCCTTTAGAACTTAAGACCGCAGCTTGATCCTGGGCCGCCGTTAAAGATGTACCTATGGCTGTACTGGCATCATTTTCATAAAAACGGTATGCCGATTGGGTAAACTTCGGTCCGGTTACATAAGTCGTTCCGGTTATTTCTACTGCGGTAGCCGGAATGACTGTATTACTATTAGATACTACGTCAGTAGACGGATTATTTATCTTTATATCGATCGAATTTTGGTCTCCGGCGCTTGTTAAAACGTCTAGCACCGTATAAAGGCACAAAGCCGAGGTAGAGCTCGCTTGCGCCGAACCGACGAAAGTAGAAACGCCGTTTGCGCCGCTAAAACCGTCGGTATCCGGGGAACCGAACATGGCTTCCCCGCCGTCGTAAGATACTGAAGCGCAGTTATACGGGTCTGTTTCATCCTTTTCATAATAAAGCTTAATATTATCTAAATTATTCTGGGCATCAATTGTCCCGTCTTCGGTTATAGTAATACTGGTTATGGTTGTTGAAGCCGTAGAAGTGGCCGTAAACGCCCCGCCAATATGGGTATTTACAGCGCCGATTACTATTGACGATTCTTGAGTGCCGGTTGTACTAACGATCGTATCCGTTGTCGAATAAGTGACCTTAATATAAATCTGGTCAATATATAAAAATCGGGTCGAGGCATTACTTGAATCAAAACCGTCTATCCTAATATGCAGGTTGCTAATATCACTCCAAGTCCAATTGCCCGCTTGCGGGCCGTTTGTATCTCCGGTAATAGTCTGATAATGTACAGTATCTACATCGGGGGTTTCACCCAGGGTAGCGCCGTCTACTGAATAACTGCCTGCCCCGGCTGTAGTCCCGTCAAACATAGGAACAAGATTAGCGCTAACTACTGCCGCTTCTTCAACATATCCTTCTATTCCAATTTCAACCGCGGTAATTTCGCCGCCTAAATCAACCGCGTTAGACGATGACGCTTCTAAATAATTAGCCGAATCATCCACGCCTTTTTTAGGGAGATCCCGACTGGCATATAAATTATTGGACGCATCCCAGGCGTTAGTCGGATTCGTCCAGTTAACATGTGTTCCGTCGGTAGAGGTGCTTATAGATTCCGAACTTGCCGCCCTGGCTATTTTAATTTTAGGCGCTAATTTAATATTTTTAAAATTAAAACTTTCTGAAAAAGGAAAAAAAGACCAGCCAAAAACCATAGTAAAGATTACTATGTATGGAAAAATTTTATTAATTTTTCTCCAATTTTTCGACATTTAAAACAATTTTGAATTAATAATTTTTAATTTTGAATGAATGACTTAAATACTAAACAATTTTGAATTTGTTAATTTTGAATGAATGACTTAATGTATTAATTTAAAAATACTTTAGCTTTTACTGGTACTGGAAATAATTTTACCGAAAATTAAAGTTAACTCTTGAGCTTCTTTCCATAATTTCCTGGCTTCCTCTTTTTTATCCGGCACTGCTATAGCAATCATCCGCAGCCAATGTTTTGTTTCCTGTATTTCTTTTTTACATAAATGAATTTTATGCTTAAAATCTTTTTTTGAACTTGCACCATTAGCTTCCATATAATTAGCTCCTACGCTTGTACCGGATCTGATTACCTGTCTAATTATCGGTATTGTAATAGTATCTTGCTTAATACTACGGCAAAACTTAATAATATCTTCACCAAGCTTTGCAGTTCTCTCTTCTAAATCGTAATTCATGTCTTAAAACAGTTTAAAAATTAAATCATTAAACATTCAAAATTCATTCAAAATTGGAAATTCAAAATTAAAAATTGTTCTATATTCATTCAAAATTTAAAATTATAAATTCAAAATTACTATCTTATAATTAAATTAAACTGACAATAACTCGAAACATATTCTCGCCCCTGCATTTCTTCATAAACTATCGTAACGCTAAAATTGCCTTTTTCGGCCTTGTCTCCAATGTTTAGGGTAATCCGAGCCCTACCTTCGCCCCGCCCCTCAAAATCATTAACTTCAGCCATAACCCCGTCAGGTAAATCCCCCATCCTTACCCGGTATTTGCGCCAATCCCGCGAAGGATTAAGCGCGACTTCAAAGCTGGTAAATTCTCCTCTCTTTAATTCTTGGGAAAAACTGCTGGCCAGACAATCATGCAAAGGCAATCCCTTAGCTTCTAATTTATCATCCTGCAATTTTAATTTATAAAAAAAGCTGAATATACTACCGGCGGCTATCAATATTATTAACAAAATAATAATTAAAATTATTCTTTTTCTGCTAAATTTTTTCTTTTTTTTTACAAAACGCCCCAAAAAACGCCTCAACTTCTTTACTTTAAATATTTTTTTAATACCGTATTTCATATTTTAAAACAATTTAAAATTCCTTTACTTAAAATTAAATCATTAAACATTCAAAATTCATTCAAAATTATAAATTCAAAATTCAAAATTATTCTATAACTATTCTACTATTAAATTAAACTGGCAATAAGTCGGTTCATAATCCCCGGACTGCTCCTCTTCATATACTATTACCAGGCTGTAAGAAGCGGGCGAAGCATTGTCGCCAACGCTAATGTCAATTTTAGCCTTGCCATCGCCCCGGCCCTTATAATCATCCACTTCAGCGCTTACACCTTTTGGTAAATTACCCATCCTCACCTTGTACTGGCGCCAAAACCGAGATGCTTCCAACACAACTTCAAAACTGGCCGACTGTCCCCTTTTTACTTCTTTACTAAACCCGCCCACCCCACAGCTATGGAGCGGCATTCCTTTGGACTGCAGACTTTTATCCCGTTTGTTCTGCTTATATAAATAATTTGAAAACAAAATTACAATCACCAAAACTACAGCCAAAGCAATATAAATAATTTTCTTCCTGTTTCTCCTATCCAATAAAAAATCCAGCCAAGACCTTATAATACCGCCGGCCTTATCTTTTAAATTCTTAATTTTATTATTATCTTTTTCCATATTTTACTATCAGCGCCCAGGACCCTGTCAGACCCAAGGCCTGACAGGGCCCTGGGCGCTGTTTTGGGATACCTATTTATTCCAAATAATACTTTTTTAATTCGCCTTTCGCGTCCCGCGAATCTTTTATAACCGCTTCAGTTAAATCTATATATTCTTCAATATTTTTAAAATCTCTTAACACAATATCTTTATCACATAATCTGCCGTTTCTTTTGCCAATATAATCCAAATAGCTTGACCATATCCATTCATCCGCTTTAGCTATCTTATGAATTTCCGGATTACCGTTTATATAGCAGGATATTTTAAGCCAATGGCTTTCAGTTTTTATCTGAACGGACTTGAAAGTTCCTGAGAATAAAGCGCCTGTACGATTATATTTTGAGTTGATGTAAGCGGTATATCCCAGTCCTAATTTATGCATAAACTTTGAAATACCATTTTCTTTTTTTTGTTTTACAAGCAGATGATAATGATTTGGAATCAACGCATAACAAACAATCTCAATCGGGCGCGCCGTAGCGTCTAAGTCGCTACGATCAGCTTCGCTGATTCGTAGTGACTTAGACGCTTTCCCGCGCCTTAGCTGTTTTTGATTGAAAATCTTATATAATCTTGTTTGCTTAAAAATATTTTTCGCTTATTGCTCTATTTCGCGCACCTAAAGCCAATCGTGGAGGTGGCTGTAATCGGGCTATATGAAAGGTCTAAATCATA
>QMNH01000061.1 GCA_003647675.1 Candidatus Falkowiibacteriota bacterium
ATACCAGCAAATTTTAAGGTACTTGAATATTAGTAATGCCGATATGGAAAAAGGTGAAATGCGCTGTGAGGCCAACGTGAGTCTGCAGGAAAAAGGCAAATGGCAATACAACGGTAATTGCGAAATTACGCCGCTTGGCGATTATAAATTAAATCCAAAAATAGAATTAAAAAATATTAATTCTTTTCGCGCCATTGACAAAGCCATAAATTATGAAATAAAAAGACAGGCCGAAGCGCTTAAATCTAACGAAAAACTATACCAGGAAACGCGTGGCTGGAACGAAGATAAGGGCAAGACTGTCAGACAAAGGACAAAAGAAACTTCAGCTGATTACCGTTATTTTCCCGAGCCGGATATTCCCCCTCTTAAAATCAGCCCCGAATGGATTAAAAAAATAAAATCACAATTAATTGAACTACCTCACCAAAAATTAAAAAGGTTCAAAGAGCAATATGATCTAATTGACGCCGATATTGAAATACTGATAACCGATAAACATCTAGCCGATTATACCGAGCAGGTAATCACCGAACTACGTGCCTGGATTGACTCAAGCGGCGATAATTGGGAAAGACAAAAAAAGAAACTGGCAAAAACCACGGCCAATTGGTTGATTAGCGAATTATTCAAACACTTAAATGAAGACAACGTCTCAATCCAAGATATAAAAATCACGCCGGAAAATTTTGCTGAATTAATTACCTTAGTTTACTCTGGAAAAATTAACTCATCAGCCGGACAAAAAATTCTTGAAATCATGTATAAAAAGGGCGGCGACCCTTCCGATATCTTAAAGGAACTGGGACTTGAGCAAATAGATAACATTGCCGAACTGGAAAAAATTATCAAAAAAGTCATCGATAACAATCCCACGCAAGTAGAACAATACAAAGCCGGCAAAGAAACAATTTTTAAATTTTTTATCGGCCAAGCCATGGCCGCCACCAAGGGCAAAGCCAACCCGAAAACAGTCCAGGAATTATTAAAAAAATTATTATAATTATTTAATATAAGCTAAAAAAATACTTACTACCCTTGACAATTTTTTTATATTTATATATAATACTTAAAACTAAAAATTAAAAACATTTCTGAAAAAAAATATAAACAAAAAAAAATATAGTTATTATTTTTTAGCGGACACAAATGTCCGTAAAATATATATTTAAAAAATTCCCGTCTGAAACGGGAATTTTTTAAGACGAACCTTACAATTTAAAAAGGGAAAAAGGAGAAATAATGACACAAAAAAACAATGAAAAAAAGTGTGAAGGTTGCGGAGTGGAAGGATGTCAGAATTGCTACCAGAATAACGGAAGCAATAATTGCCCAGCAAAACCTGATAAACTGCCAGCTAACATTATAAAATCTCAACAGTTTGACAAAAAAACGATTGAATACATCTTCAAATTAGCGGGAATAATGGAGAAATCACCACCTAAAAATCTTCTGGTAGGCAAAACAATGGTAACTTTGTTCTATGAACCAAGCACCAGAACAAGACTAAGTTTTGAATTGGCTATGCTAAAACTGGGAGGAAGTGTGGTCGGGACTGAAAACGCCCACGAATTTTCTTCAGCTGCCAAAGGAGAAACAATACCTGATACAATCAGGACAATTTGCGGATATAACCCGGATGTAATTGTATTGAGGCATTTTCAAGAAGGCAGTTCAAAGATCGCACAAAAATATTCAAGTGTACCGATAATTAACGCCGGGGACGGACCCGGCCAACACCCCACTCAGGCCTTGCTTGATCTATGGACCATGAAAAAAACATTTGGTGAAATAAAAAATCGCGTTATCGCTTTTATAGGTGATTTAATAAACGCTCGAACTGTAAGGTCTCTTTGCTATAATTTAGCTCTTCATTATCCCGACAACTTTTTATATTTTGTTTCTTTAGCGGAAACCAGGATAAAAAAAGACATAAAAGATCTTTTAACTAAATATAAAGTTAAATGGTTTGAAACTGGTGATTTAAATTCAATTTTAGATAAAGCCGATATTTTTTATCAAACTCGTATCCAAAAAGAACGATTTAAAAATAATGTCCAATTATATGAAAAAATAAAGGCAAATAGCGAAAGATTAATTATTAGCTCTGAATCTTTAAAGAAAATGAAAAAAGATGCCTGTATTATGCATCCACTCCCCCGCGGCCCAGAAATCGCCACAGACGTTGACAGCGATAAAAGAGCAATTTATTTCCAGCAGGCAGAAAACGGCTTATACATAAGAATGGCTCTTTTAAAAATGTTGCTAATTGATAATCAACCCTAAAAACTTCAAACCGGACTAGCTTACTCCAGTAAGCCGGTCCGTTTTATTTTAAAAAATTTTCAACCAGCCTCTCCGCCTCTTTCTCACTTTTTACCCAATTAATTTCAGTGCCCTGCTTTTCCCAGCGCCTTAGCCAGGTCATCTGCCTTTTGGCAAACTGGCCAATCGCGATATTTAATTTCTCCACCATCTCATCATATGATAATTCCTTTTTTAAATATAAACTAATAAACTTATATTCAAGACCAAAATTTTTCAACCTTTTCCAGCTAACTCCGTATTTTTTATGCAACTTTTCTACTTCCCTAATCATGTCTTCTTTCTCCAATCTTTCAATCAAGCGCTCGTATATTCGTTTTTTTAATATGTCCCGGGGGTAAGTTAAGCCAATAATTAAATAATCATTTTTATCGCCGCTTGCTTTCTGAGAAAAACCCGCCGCGCCCCTTAGTACTTCCAGATAGCGAATCAGGCGCCGCTTATTTTTTTTATCGCTAACGTGTAAATTTTCAGCAAATTTGCTATTAATTTTTTTTAATTCATCGACCAATTGCTTGATGTTTTTTTTGTCCAATCTTTCTCTTAATTTCTTATCCTGGCCAACAACGGATAAGTCATAATTATCCACCAAAGCCTGCGTATACAAACCGGTCCCGCCAGCGATAATCGGCACTCTCTCCTTGTTTAAGATTTCTTTTACGGCCAGCTCGGCTTTTATTTTCCATTTAACAAGATTATACTCTGTATTCGGATGAACTACATCAATCAAATGATAAGGGATATTTACTTCTTTACCGGCCGGAAACTTCAATTTGTATTCCCCCAGGTCTTTGCCGGTCCCAATATCCATATATTTATAAACCTGCCGGCAGTCAGCCGAAATTATCTCGCCATTGAATTTATGGGCCAATTTCACGGCTAAACCGGTCTTGCCACTGGCAGTAGTCCCCGTAATTACTAATATTTTATTTTTATTGCTTATACTAAACATAAATTTATAAACTTATCTTTCACCTCAATATTGATATGCAAATATATCTGAATTTTTTTATTTCAATATAACTCCCTCCAATCCAAAATCGCGAACGTTTAATATTTTAACTTTAACAAATTCCCCAATTCTATCTCTTTCTACTTTTAACTTTCTACTTTTAACTTTCACTACTTTATTGGTCACCGTCTTTCCATACAACTCCCCTTTTTTATTTTTACCCTCAACTAACATATCCACTATTTTCCCTATATATTTTCCATTGTTTTTTAGGGCAGTGATTCTTAAAATTTTCATCAATTCATCTTCTCTGGCTTTTTTTTCTTCCTGACTAACATCATCAACCAGCTCGTTCGCGGCTGTACCCGGCCTGGGGCTGTAGCGGGCAATATAGGCCATGTCATATTTTGCTTCTTTAAATAATTTTTTAGTATTATTAAATTGCTCCTTGGTTTCTCCGGGAAAACCAACTATGATATCTGTGGTAATTGAGGCCATTGGAATTTTTTTTCTAATTTTTTTTATTAGCGCTAAATACTGGTCCCTGGAATAATTCCTATTCATTGCTTTTAAAATCTCATTATCTCCCGATTGCGCCGGTAAATGCACATGTTCGCATACATTACCGCAATCCAATATTGCCTTAATTAAATCATCGCTCATATCCTTAGGATGGCTTGTCGCAAACCTAATCCAAAAATCTCCTGGCATATCATTTACCATCTTAAGCAAATCAACAAAATATATATCTTTTAACTCTTTATTGTGTGTTGTGTGTTGTGTGTTGTGTGTTTTATAGCTATTAACATTTTGCGCTATCAAAATTATTTCTTTAAAGCCTTTTTTAACTAAATTTTTAACTTCCGCAATTATTTCGTCGGATTGACGATACACTTCCCTGCCCCTGGCATTAGGTACAACGCAATAAGTGCAAAAATTATCACAGCCATTGCCAATCGGGACGAACGCGCTTATTTGATTATTGTATTTTGGTAAAATTTTTAAATAATCTTCATCAAATTTTTTGCCTTTTATGCCTAATTTTACTGATAATTCCGGCAATTTAATAATCGGCAGCCAAATATCAACTTTTTCCTTCAATCTCCTTTTCACGTCATTCCTTTCGGACAAACAGCCGGTTAAAACTATTTTTGCATTCGGATTTTCTTTTTTTATTCTCGAAATCAAACCATAAGCCCTATCCTCAGCGGATTGTCTTACCCCGCAGGTATTTAAAATTATCAAATCAGCATTATTTCTTTCTTTTTCCTCTTTATATCCAACTTCCTCCAAATAACCCGAAATCCTCTCACTATCAGACTTATTCATCTGACAACCGATTGTAATTATACAATAATGTTTCATAAAATTTACTTTACCAAAAAAAAATTTAAATATCAAACCTCGCTTACCATAATACACGTTTAGCAATATTATGCTTTTAATTTTAATTTTTATGTTTTTTATGTTATAATATATCCAGGCTGTTAACAATTTACATAAATAAAAAACATTCTCGTCTGCTCGGTACAAAAAATTTTAATCGCTTTATACTTTATACTTAATACTTTATACTTTCTTAATTATGTTTACAAATAGCCAACTTAAACAAATACTAATAAAATCTGAAATTATTACCGCCCAAGATTTTGAAAAAAATGCCAAAGAAGCAAAGGAAAACAAAAAAAATCTGGAAAATCTTTTAGTAGAAAAAAAAATAATTTCACCTTTGGTTTTATATGAAAATGCCGCCAGTCTCTATAAAATACCTTTTATTGATTTAAAAAACCAGACTATCAGAAAAGACGTATTATTCACAATCCCCGAACCAATTGCTACTACCCATAATATTATTTCTTTTGACGTTAATGAAAAAGAAATTAAAATCGCGGCTTTAAATCCGGAGGATATTGAAATTTTTGAATTTATTAAAAAAAAGACCGGCCTGGAGCCGAAGATCCACTTAACAACCCCGGAAAACATTAAAGAAACCCTAAAGCAATATCATAAAAGTCTAAAAGCTGAATTTGATTATTTGGACGGCAAGAAAAGCCCGTCCGGAGATAAAAACAATTTAAAAAAATTAGCTGAAGATTTACCGGTAGTTCGAATTGTAGATACTTTGCTTGAATATTCCGTAATCGAAAGCGCCAGCGATATTCACATTGAACCGGAAGAAAAAAATGTATTAGTCCGATATCGTATAGACGGAATTCTAAGAAATGTCATGGTGCTTCCCAAAACAGTTCAATCCGGCATTGTTGCCAGAATAAAAATACTGGCTAATTTAAAAGTTGACGAGCACCGCCTACCACAAGACGGCCGCTTCAAAATTAAAACCGATGAATACAGGGTCGCTTTTAGAGTTTCTATTCTGCCGACATTTGACGGGGAAAAAATAGTATTAAGGCTTTTAAACGAAAAAGCCCAGGTACTATCCCTGGAACAACTCGGCTTGCAAACCGCGCCGCTTGCGAAAGTAAAAAACGGTATCTCAAAGCCGCATGGAATAATTCTAGTAACCGGCCCGACCGGTTCGGGAAAAACAACTACCCTCTACACTATTTTAAACATTCTAAACACTCCTCAAGTTAATATATCAACCATAGAAGATCCGATTGAGTACCGCATGGCACACGTTAACCAATCTCAAGTCAACGCCAAAATTGGCTACACCTTTGCTAACGGCCTAAGATCTTTTTTGCGCCAGGATCCGGATATAATTATGGTTGGTGAAATTCGCGATCAGGAAACAGCTGAAATTGCCGTACACGCCGCCATGACCGGACACTTGGTATTATCAACCATTCATACGAATGA
>QMNH01000062.1 GCA_003647675.1 Candidatus Falkowiibacteriota bacterium
ATTACCGGTTTACTTATCTAATAATCTTTGCAATTTTTGCTTTGGGAATTTATTCGCTGGCCACCCTGCCGCGCGAAGCCAACCCGGAAGTAAAAATTCCTTTTGCGGTTGTTACTACTGTCTTTCCCGGCGCTACCCCGACCGATATGGAAGAATTGGTTACGGATAAAATTGAGGATAAAATAAAAAATCTTGATAACTTGCGGCGCTATACCTCCGGTTCCGGTCAGGGGGTTTCAAGCATCTTTGTTGAATTCGAAGCCGAGGCCAACCTCGCGGAAAGTATTCAGAAGCTTAGAGACGCGGTCGACACGGCCAGCCCGAAATTACCGAACGAAGCCGAAAATCCGGTTGTTACCGAAATAAGCGCTACCGATATTCCGATTGTAACCTATTCTATTGTCGGTGATTTTACCGATCCTGAACTAAAAAAATTCTCCGACATACTGGAGCGCGAATTTGAACAGATTCCTAATGTATCTAAAATCGTCAAATCGGGCGAGCTCGAAAGAGAATTCCAAATAATTGCCAGCCAAACAAAGCTGGCTAATTTCGGCATTTCTTTGGGACAAGTGGTAAGCGCTATCAACCGGACTAATTTTAGCCTGCCGTCAGGCAGTATTGAAGTAGACGGCTTTAATTATAACGTAAGAGTTGAGGGCAGGTTCCAAACAATTGAAAATCTAAGCGATATAGTTATTACAACCTATAACGATACGCCGATATACCTTAGGGATATCGCGCTTATTAAAGATAGTTTTAAAGAACGCCGGACGGAATCAAGAATCGGCTTTCCGGGACGTGATCCAAGGCCGACTATCTCCCTGCAAATCTATAAAAAAACCGGCGGGAATATTCTTGACATCGTGGATAATTCGCAAATGTATATAGATACTTTATTTGAAAACGGCACTCTGCCCCAAAATTTAAGCATTATCAAGACTAACGATAACTCGACTTTTATCCGCGAAGACCTAAGCCGCCTGGGAACGAGCGGTATACAAACCATGATATTAATAGTTATTATTCTTATGGCCGTACTTAGTTTACGCGGAGCCTTAATCACCGGCCTGGCCGTGCCCTTTGCCTTTTTAATGGCTTTTATTTTTCTCAAAATCGAGGGCATGACTTTAAATAGCCTGGTTTTATTTTCGCTGGTTCTTTCGCTTGGCCTGATGGTTGATAACGCTATTATTATTAATGAAGGGGTTGATGAATATATTTCTAAATACAAAAAAAAGCCGCTAGAAGCCGCTATGCTATCTGTTTGGAACTATAAATGGGCGATTACCGCCGGTACCATGACTACGGTCGCGGCCTTTTTGCCCATGCTTCTGGTTTCCGGAATTCTCGGAGAGTACCTGGCAACTTTGCCGATGACAATTTCCGCTACCCTGATTTCATCCTTGTTTGTCGCGATTATTATCATCCCGACCCTGGTTTCACGCTTTATTAAAATAAAACCGCGCGATAACGGTACCTATACCCACCGGGATAAAAAACGGCATCAATTTGTCCGGGCTATAAGAAAAAACTTGCAAGAAAAATATAAGGCCGTCTTGAGAAATATTCTGCCCCATAAGAAAAAAAGGCGGCTGGCGATTGCTTCGGTATGGATATTATTTTTTCTGGCTATAGCCGTGCCGATTACGGGTCTGATGAAAATTGAGATGTTTAGCGACGTGGATGTTGATTATTTTATAATAAACTTAACCCTGCCGGTAGGCACAGCCTTGGAAAACACAAAGCTCAAAGCGGAGGAAGTCGAAAAGATAGTAGCCGAAATACCCGAACTTGACAATTATGTGGTAAATATCGGCCAATCAATGTCGGCAGATTTTTTTAGCGGTAGCGGTGCCGGCGCTAGTCATAAAGCCAGCATCATCGCTAATCTTGTCCCTAAGAAAGAACGCGACAGAAAAAGCTACGAGATATCGGAGGATATCAGGCCGGAATTAGACAGCGTTCAGGGCATAGATGCAACCCTCGAATCCATTTCGGCCGGACCCCCGACCGGAGCGCCGATTGAAGTTCGCGTAACCGGTGATGATACTAAAATATTGGTTGGGATAACCAAAAATATTGAAGATTATTTTAAAAATATAAATGGAGTTATTAATATTAAAAACAATATCTCGAACGCGGCCGGTGATTTTACCTTCCGGATTGATAAACAAAAAGCAAATTATTACGGTCTGGACATGATAAGCGTGGCGTCAACTCTTAGAAACGCGATCTTTGGGACATCGGCTTCAGTAGTTAACTTGGGCGGTGAAGATGTTGATATAACCGTAAAATATAATGAAGATGAATTTACCACTGTTAATGACCTGGAAAATCTATTGATTACCACTCCGCGGGGCGAATTTATCCCGCTTAAGCAGATCGCCGAAGTTAAACTGGAACCGTCGCTTTTATCCATAAACCACCGGGACGGAGATAATGTAATAATCGTAACGGCTGATATTGAAACCGGCGCTATTTTGCAGGATATTCTAAACGATTTTGACGCCTGGAAAAAATCGCAAAATTTACCCGAAAGCTACAATATAGAAGTTGGCGGAGAGGTTGAAGATATAGAAAAATCGTTTCAGGAAACTTTCCTGTCTATGATAGTGGCGATTATCTTGATTACGTTTATTTTAGTCTTGCAATTTAATTCGTTCCGCCAGCCGTTTATTATTCTTTTCACCCTGCCGCTGGCAATTATCGGCGTTATCTTCGGACTTAATCTACTGGGACAGCCTTTTTCCTTTCCGGCTTTTATCGGCATCGTGGCGTTAACAGGCATCGTTGTTAATGACGCGATTGTATTAATTGACCGTATAAATAAAAACCTTAATGTTGGCATGGAATACTTTGAGGGAATTATCGAAGGCGGCGTTGCCCGGATGCAGCCGATTTTCTTAACTTCTATTACCACTATCGCCGGTATTTTTCCCTTGCTATTCGCGGATGAACTCTGGTTCGGCCTTAGTATAACGGTTATTTTCGGCCTTATTTTTTCAACCGTTTTAACTTTAATTATTATACCGATCTATTACGCCGGCATGTGTTATAAGGAAAAATGCGACCAAAAATAAAAAAACATAATTTAAAAAGGAGGAATGTGAATGCAAAAATCTACTTTTAGAAAAACAAAAAAAAGCTTAAAGATTAAAGGCTCCAGATTTAATTTAGCATGCAAATGCGGAAATAAAATCAGGGTAAGAATGAATAAAAGCATTATACCTGAAAGAAAAAAAAATAAAATAATTATTTCCGTAAACAAAACAGTATGTTCAAAATGCGGTTTAAAAATTGACGCTATTTCAAAAATTGAAAAAGATAATTGTTGGGAAATAGAAGAAAATTTTATTCCAAAAGCAGAATACGATTTCTTTGATTTTCCAGGGTCTCATCGCTCTTTATACTCAAGTATTTCATAATTTTAAACTGTTTTGCTACGATTTATAACCCTCTCCGGTAAATTTGGCGAAGGAATCTTGAAGAATTTGAATCACTGTATTACGACATTTACTATTAAAAAGTCCAATAGCAAAAAACCGCTGTACTAAAAAACAGCGGCTTTTTTATTTAATAAAATCTAAAGCTTTATTAATTTAAAGTGGCTAAAACCGAAATAACCCTGGCCTAAAGACCGGTAGAGGCTTGCACGGCTAAGCCTTGGGCGGAGGCGGCGAACCGAGGGTGAAGCGGAGCTTCATTTCCTGCTTCTGCGCCTGCGTCAGCTTTTTAAACATATCACGATTCCAATTATTTTTCTTAAGTATATCGGCCATCCATTGTCCGGTCACCAAATGCGGCATCATTATATAATCGGCGCCGGCTTTGTACATATCGTCCAAAAACTTCATATGCGACAGATTGGCGATTATCAAAGTTTTCTTATTGAATTTACGCACTTGCTTTATTAAAGTTATCTGGTCCGCGGCGCCTGGCAAAGTGGAAATTATCATCTTGGCTTCATTTAAAGGCAATTCGCTTAAAAAATCAACTTCGGTTAAATCCCCAAAATAATAAGGGATACTCCTGGCCTGCAATTTTTTTACCGCGTGCGGGTCAAAATCAACCACGGCAAAAGATATTTTCATTTCGGTCAAAGCTTCGCATATCTGCCAGCCAATCCGGTGGTAGCCAAACACCAAAACATCGTATTTTTTTAAATCCGCACTTTTATCATGATATTTATCTTTGCCAAAAAGATTCAAAAACGGCTTTATTAATTTATACACTTTTTCGTTGTGGGTAATCAAATATGACGAAATAAAAATAGTAATCAGGGCAACCATGGTAAAAATAGAAATAATATTCCGGCCGATACAGCCCATCTGCAAAGCAACGAATAAAAATACAAATCCGAATTCGCTTACCTGGGCCGCGGTCAAACCGGCCAAAAAGCTGTTGCGGCGCGTGAATTTCATGCGCCGGAAAAGAAAATAAAGAATTAAAGGATTGCCGATTAAAACAAAAACCGATAAAACCAGGCTGGGAAGAACCGAACCCATAAAATCGACAAAATACATCTCGCTGCCGAGTATGATAAAAAAAAGCGCGATAAAAAAATCACGCAACGGCTTTATGCGACTGCTAATTTCCATCTGATAAACCGAAGTGCCCAAAGACAAGCCGGCCATGATGGCTCCGACTTCAAGTGACAATCCGGCCCACTCCCCTAGCCCGGCAATAGCAAAACACCAGGCCAAGGTAAATATAAGCAAAAATTCGCCGGATTGAGCCACCCTTTTTAAAATAATAGGCAAAACGACCCGTGATAAAAAATACACCAATGATAACAATATTATTATTTTAGCTCCCAGAATTAAAAAAGAAGCTACTAATGATCCTCCCTCTTTTAAAGTCGGCAAAAGAATCATTATGCCAATCGCGATAATGTCCTGAACCAGCATTAAGCCGATAGTATAGCGCCCGTAAACCGTCCGATTCTCCCGCTTATCCGATAAAAGCTTCATTATAATAATGGTTGAAGAAAAAGTTATTGAAATCGCGAGATAAATCGCGGACAGCTTGGGAAAACCCAGTAAAAGCAAAATCAAAAAACCCACTATTGAGGTAAAGACTACTTGTCCAACCCCGGTAAAGGCCGCAACCTTGCCAATTCGACGCAAATAATTAATATTCAAGCTTAAGCCAACTAAAAATAAAAGCAAAATTACTCCGAATTGGGCAAAAGCGTCAAAAAAATCCTGCGAACTGTTTATTATGTTTAAAAACAAAGGTCCACAAAGTATGCCAGTAATAATATAGGAAATAATCAGAGGCTGGCGCAAAAGCTGGGTTAAAAAAGCCACCACGATAGCTATGCCCAATATAAAACTGGTGTCTATAAATATTGTATTTGCCATAGTAAAAATTATTTATTCTATACTTAAATTATAACAAATATTACTTAAATTAACAAAAAATAAATACCCGTAAACGAGTACTTATTTTTTTATTATTCTTATTTCTCTTATTTTTCTTCGTCAGTTTCCGGAAGGCGGGCAGGCGACGCGCCGCTTTCAAGTCCGGGGATATCTTCTACCGCTTCAACTTGCTCGATATCGCTTCTTTCCAAAAGCGGCATTGGCCTAGAAATGCCTATCGAAGAATCTTGGCCCGCTTCATCTAATAATTCTTTAATTAAAGGCACAACCACGCTTTGGCGATAAAAATAATCCTGTTCCGGCTTTTCTATAATCGGAAATATGTAAGCTGGCGCCAGTAATTCTTCTCCTTTAAGCTTTGACTGGTCATAATGCCAATATCTGATTAAAGACAATTTTGGTTCGCCCAATTTTATTTCCACTGTTTTATCCGTTTCCGGATAAGCATAATTTCCGTAGCGGCCGCCGTGCTCGGCGTACTGGAGCAGTCGGTCTGTATCAATTTCGGCTTCATAATCAGAGCTCTCGTAATCAACTAATTTAAAATTATACAAGCCAGATACCTTTTTGTAGCGGATATTAACATTAACGGTTAAACCGCTGGGATGCCCGCTTTCGTCGTACACGGTTTTTCCTTCCA
>QMNH01000063.1 GCA_003647675.1 Candidatus Falkowiibacteriota bacterium
AAAAACTGGGGCTATCCCGGCAGCTATGTTATTTTAAATGGCGGCGGATTTAACTCTAATGAAGAATTGGAAATATTATTTGTAGATGACAAATATTACGCTAAAACAGACGAAAAAGGCAGGTTTAGCATTAATTTGCAGGTTTTCCCGGCCAAGCCGGGCTTAACTGATATAAAGGTAAGTGGCCTTATTTCCGGATTAACTTATAGTATAAGCTTTACGGCTTTATAGAAAAAAAGCAGATTATACTGATTTTTAACATAAAGTACTAACTATTTAAATTTTTAAATATAATAAATAATCCTTAATTTTAACTAATATTAAGGATTTTTTTATTATTTTAATTAATTAAATTTACTATTGACAAAGTTTAATAAATATGTTAAGTTAATGGGTATTTTATTTTAAATAATATTAATTAATAAAAATTTACAAAATTGTATGACTAATTTAAAAGAGAAAAAACTGGTAAAAAATAAAAAAATAAAACCATTTATTGGTATTTTAATAGCAGTTTTTTTGTTTTCGTCTTTTACGCTGGATACCGGACCGGTTAAAGCGGTTACCGGCAACCTAATTGAAGGCGGAAGTTTTGAGGATAATTTAAATGTTAATTGGGGACTATGGCAGGATCAAGGTTCAACTCGAGTTTATAATTTTAACCGAGCTTATGATTCAGCCTTTGGATATGGATCTCACTGCGCGCAAATAGGCGCCCAGGGAAGTCCGGACGAGCCATTTACCGCTATTTTATCCACAAAAACCGATAATAATAAATTTTCGGTTGACTCAACTAAAGAGTATTTTTTAACATTTTACGCGAAAGCGACCCAGGGAATGGACGTTATAACCTATCTGCAAAGAGCGGATAACTATAATGGTATTACTGCTTTTCATGCCAGAACAATTACTAATGATTGGCAGAAGTATATTATTGATTTATCACCCGATGCTTCCACGGAAGCGGCTTTAGCTTTTGTGTTTGGAGATATGCCTGATGGCGCTTATTTATATATTGATGGGGTTGAGCTGTTAGTTAATGATTTTACAATTAATACGGAAACTGTAAAAGGCTATATTGGGGATACAAAAACAATCTCCATCCCTGATATTAATAATTACCCGACAGAAAGCATAAAAGTTGAATTGCCTTATTATGATAATTTAACCGATGAAATTACTTTTAAAAAATTTAGCATAGATACGATTTCTAGAAGCAATATCGGCTTTACTTTTCCAACCAGAACTTTTGCCGGCGTTGGTACGGTTTATGTTTATGATATTCCAGCCGGGCAATTTAATTACCAGGCATTACCTAGAATTACCGAATTTCATCCCAGCCAGTTAAGAGCCGATGAAGATATTGTAATTCATGGCGATGGTTTTATTCCAATGGAAACCAATACTATGCTGGTTGTTAAGTCTATTGATACTGACAATAATGTACACGATAATTGGATAAGTCCTGAATATTTTGATTCTGACTTGGTTCAATTTTCAGCTAATTTGCCAACCGGCATTATACCGGGTAGCCTTTATGTTTGGACTTCATTTTTAAATATGAACGGCGAAGATGTTGTTGCCAAATCTCGTACCTTAAGCTATAAAGTAAAACCGGTTATTTTCGCGGTTGAGTGGAGTGAAACCGGCTATGAACAAGTCGGAGATAAGCTTAGAATTTACGGTAAGGGCATAAGCAAGGCCCCGAGCGTTAATTTTTATAACAATAGCGGTGAAAAAATTGAAAACAAGAGAGCTAAGCTAATTGAGCTAACTGACACAGAAGAAGTAATTGAAGCCGATTCAACTTATAAACAGAACACTTTTAGCATTACGGTAACCAGCGGTGGCGTTGAATCGGAAAAAAGTTCGGCCTTGAGTTTTTCCGCTAAACCTCTTATAACCAAAATAACTTCCAAATATAGCCGTAGCCAATATAATGATTATGATAAAATGCCGGCCGCGAAAATCGGAGAAGAAATAACTATCGTCGGCCAGGGCTTATTGTCTGATATTAGTTCTACTTCAGTAGAATTTCAGGGCAGGGGCAACGATCGATTAACCGTTTGGCTAGACGAGGATTCTATTTATAATTCCGGCAAATCCCTAAAAGTAATCGTGCCGCTTGGCGCCCAAAACGGTTATGTTAACGTATACGCCGGCGGAGAAAAATCCAACTCATTGCCGCTGGAAATCGTGCCTTCTATTATAGCGACTTATCCGGATCCGATATTGCCGGGCCAGGAGATAACCATAGTTGCCAACGGTATGGGCGAAAATATAGAACTAACCAAAATATATTTTAATATGGGCAAAAATAATGAACAGATTGTTTTGCCTTATGAAATTATACATAACGGCTGGACTGGGGAAGTAAAGGCAAAAGCTCCTTTGTCATTGCCTTATGATATTACCACAGTTAGCTTGCAATACGATAAATGGAAAGACAGCGGTGAATCAGAATTAAATGTTCAGCCCTATATTACCAACGCATATATTAATATGGATGACAAAATTTTGACTATTCAGGGTTATGGTTTTTCGATTAAACCAAAGGAAAATATAATTACTTACAAATTAGCCGACCAAAACAAGACAATTATTGATCCGAACGCGAGAATATTGGGCGTATACGCGACAGAAGACGGCCAGGAAATAAGAATACGATTAAGCGATGAATATTATTATGGCTGGGTAAGCGTTCAGGTCGGTGATTATACAAGTAATGAAGCCAACTTCGGGCCGGTTTCGGTAAAAAGCGTTGCTCGCAGAATTCAATACGTGGAAAATGTCGGCGTAACCGGAGTTTTATATATCAACGGCTACAATTTTAGCTCCGAGGGCGGAGTAAAAGTCGGTGATCACTGGGCAGATGTCCACTACAGAAGCGATTTTTTTATAATCGCGGTGATTGACCCGGCTTATTTATACGATAATCCGGTTATTGTCGCAAAATAAAATCCGCATAAACAAAAAGAATAAATAATTTTAGAATAAGTTAAATATGGATATTATTTTTATTGGACAAAAAGGAATTCCCGCCACTACTGGTGGAATAGAGAGGCATGTTGATAATTTAGCTGTTCAGCTGGCCGAAAAAGGCCATAATGTACATGTTTATACCCGCTCAAATTATACTGATAAAAATTTAAAGAAATATAAAGGGGTAAATTTAATAAGCCTTCCCTCTGTTTCCACTAAACATTTAGATGCTATTTCTCATACTTTTTTAGCTTGCCTGGATTTAATAAGGCGCAAAGCGGATATTATTCATTTTCATTCTATTGGTCCGTCTTCTCTTTTGTGGCTGGCCAAATTAATAAAGCCAAACTCTAAAATAATAGCTACTTTTCATTCACAGTGCTATTATCACCAAAAATGGAGTTTATTTGCCAGGCTTTATTTAAAATTCGGTGAGTATATTTGCTGTCGGTTTGCCGATAAGGTAATTACCGTGTCAAAAACACTAAAAAAGTACACAAAACAAAAGTATAAAATTAATTCTTTTTATATTCCAAACGGAGTTTATTCACAAAAGTATTCTACTCCCAAAGCTATCAAGAAAAAATGGGATTTTAGAAAAAACTCATATATTGTTTTGGTGTCGCGGCTTATACGACACAAAGGAATTCATTATGCGATAGAGGCTTATAATAAAATTAAAACTAATAAAAAATTAGTAATTGTCGGCAGCGGTTTTCATACTGATTCTTATTCGGATTATTTAAAAAGCATAGCAAAGAATAATAAAAATATTATTTTTACAGGCAATCAATCCGGGAGCACGTTGCGTGAATTATTTTCTAATGCTTATTGTTTTATTCAACCTTCTGAAAATGAGGGTTTATCGATTGCTTTGCTTGAAGCAATGTCTTTTGGTACTCCTGTGTTAGTAAGTAACATTCCGGAAAACAAAGAAGCAATCGCTAGCACCGGATATATATTTAAAAATAAGGATATTGGCAGTCTGGCTAAAAAATTAAGCTTTATGCTATCTAATTCCGCGGAAGTTATCAGGAAAGGAATTGAAGGAAAAAAGCGGGTAGAAAAATTTTATAATTGGAATAATATTACAGATGAAATTGTAGAGCTTTACTATGAAAGCCTGAAAGAAAAAAGCCTGCAAATAGCTAAAAGTTATCAGAAGGCTTAAAATGAAATTACACTACAGATTAATAGGCACCGTTTTTAAATTTGTAAAACGGCGTTTTTTTATTTATAATTAATTCACATTACGCTCAAGTAATAAATTGTATTTACTTTAAATTTTTTTATTATCAATTTTGATAATTATTTAAACACTCTAGTCAAGTTAATAAATAATAACAAATGAAATGCAGCTTTATATAGATACAACAAAAAACAATAACCAAGAGATTGAGTTAAAGCTAAAGAAGGGAAGTAGGATAATAGCCGTTAAAGAAGTTAATGCTCTATACAGTCAGGCCGAAAAATTGCTGGTTAGTGTAGATTGCCTTTTAAAAGATGTTAATTTGGACTTAAGAGATTTAACTGAAATATACGTAAAAAATTCAGGCGGCAGTTTTACAGCCCTAAGAATAGGCGTAATAACAGCCAACGCGCTTGGCTATGCCTTGGGTATTAAAATATTATGTTCAAGCAAAAAATATGCTAGCCAGTTTAATAATTTTAATATTATTAGGCCACGCTACAGCAAAGAACCCAGTATTACAATAAAAACTAAGTAATATCGCTTATTGTGGATTAAATGTTGAAAGATTCATGAAAAAATAATAATAATCAATATTTTTTAAATAAAAAATATCGCACTTATTAACAGGTGCGATATTTTTATTTTTAAATATTTTAATATTAGCTTTAAAAAAGTGGGTTAAAGCAATTGACTTTAGGGTAATGGTGGTGTATAATAAAATTAGATTGGTGAAAAGTGGTGAAAAGTGGTGATAAATTAATTTATAGTATATTTAAAATAAGTTTTGAAATAAAAATAAAAAAAACAAAAATTATATGTTAGCCAAGATAATTGGCGCTAACATAAATACAAAAACAAAAAGCATGGGGATGCTGTCCCGTCTAACGGGATAAAAAAACAAAACTTATTAATTAAGGCGAAGAAGGGGTCTGATCAGAGCACTAAAAGCTTCGGATCAGCCTCCTCTTGAATCTTAACGTTATCGCCCTCCGGGCGAGCCCCAACTACGAACGGGGCACATGCGAATGACTGTTATCGCCCTTTGGGCGAGCCCCAACTACGCCCCACTACGCTAAAGCTACGAGGGGTAAAAACGGGGGACACGCGAATACGAATAGGTGTTGAATAAATCATTGTGCTTGTCGTGCTTGTAGCACAAATAAATATAAAAATCCCTCATGCGCAGACCTTTTGGGTCTGCGCTTGTAGTTATTAAGCAGTATATATGTTTATCGGGGAATACAAACACAATCTTGATAATAAAGGCAGATTAGCCGTGCCAGCGAAATTTCGCAATATGTTAAAAGATGGCGCGGTTGTGACCAGAGGATTGGATAACTGCCTGTTTTTATATTCAAAACAGCAATGGAAAAAAATTGCCCAAAAATTCGCGAGCTTGCCAATTAGCCAGAGCAAGGCTCGGGCATTTTCGCGTTTAATGCTTGCTGGGGCTATGGAAGTTGGCTTTGACAGCCAGGGACGTATTATTTTACCCGGGTATTTGCGGGAATTTGCCGGATTAAAAAAGAAAACGATAATAGCCGGCCTATATGACCGCCTTGAAATATGGGATGAAATTTCTTGGGATAAATATAAGCAGAGCACTGAAAAAGAAAGCAGTAATATTGCCGAAACTCTTGGCGAACTGGGCGTATAAGCCGGTATTAGTAATAAATTTTTAAAATTTAAATAAAAGACATGAAGCTTCTTAAAAATACATTATTTATTTTTTTAATTTTATTATTTTGTTTTGTGTTTTCCGCCAACAATAGCGGTAAAGCTGAAGCAG
>QMNH01000064.1 GCA_003647675.1 Candidatus Falkowiibacteriota bacterium
CTTTTACCCATTCCCAAACATTTCCAATCATGTCGTAAGCGCCGTATGATGAAACGCAATTTTCAGCTGTTCCGGTCAAACCCGGCTGCGCCTCCCAATTATTGTTTACCTGGCAATCGCTATTTTGCCAGTCGCCGGACAAATCCGGCGTACCCAGGGAGGCCAAATACCATTCTTCGCTGGTAGGTAGCCGCTTACCGGACTTAGCGCAAGCCACGGCCGCTTGCGACTGGGAAATAAACCTCCAGGGTTCTTTTCCCGGCTCTGAAACCGGCTGGCAATCTCTTCTGTCCAGGTTGGCCCGTGTTTCTGTTTGGCTTATAATATTTTCGTAAGGACAATTGTTTCCGGCCGCGGCCTCGTATTTATCAATGCAAAACCCGTTTCCTTCGGTTGGAATAAATATCATATCCTCGGGACACGGTCCGGCATTTTCCTTAAAAATTATCTTCCCGACTATAGTTTCGCTTAAATTATCGTAATTATCGGCCGCGTCAATTCCGACCGTAACCAATACTACCGCCAAGAGGCCGATGCCAAGGCTTTTTAATATTTTTTTAATTATTTTCATAATACACAGGGGAAATAATTTTTCACGGGTTTAATTATTAAGAAACTAACCTATTGCTTGCTACTTAACTCCCGCCTTTTTCTCTTATAATCAAAATAAAAATTTATCAATACTAAAATAAATAATACTGTTATTCCAACCGCTAAAAAGAATACTA
Source organism: Candidatus Falkowiibacteriota bacterium (assembly GCA_003647675.1). Classification (GTDB taxonomy): domain Bacteria; phylum Patescibacteriota; class Patescibacteriia; order Patescibacteriales; family UBA12075; genus B7-G4. The sequence goes on from QMNH01000064.1 coordinate 729, forward strand.
ATTTTATCTGAGGGCTATTGGCCGCGTTTAAGGCATTTTCTCTTTGGGCAAGATCCTTCTCTTTTTGTGTTAAATTTTCTTCTTTTTCTTTTAATTGCAAAGCCAACTTATTGAATGGATTTTCCTGGACGCTGATTGACATGCCGACGGCTGACCCGATTTTCGCGCCGACAAACCTACTGATATCAACCGGATTTAAGCCCGCGTAATAAAAAAAAGAAACTAAAATTAAAACAAAAAAATATATCCGTAAATTATGTACAAATTTTATTGTACGTTTTATCATAATTTTATATTTAGTTAGTGTGTAAAAACTATTTATTGCTTATAATTACCGCCCACTATTACCACAATATCATAATCCTGATCGCTTACTTGGAGCATCTCAATTTCAAAAGAAAAAAGTTTTTTTATCCTATTGGCTTCTTCAGTATAATCACTTTTATATTTTATTACGGAAAAATCATATTCAAAGTTATCCGCGTTGCCAAGTCCGGCCACCAACATTCCCGACTGCTTAATTATTTCGGCGGCTTTGCCGGCTAATCCGGATTGGCCGCTTCCGTTCAATACTTCAATTTTTGTTTCTTTGCTATTTTTTTGTTCGTCTAGTTCTGTGTTGGATGCGATATCATCTTCTTCAAATTCCAGGGTGGATGTGGCCTCCTCTGTTTCGTCCGCTTTTTCTTTTTCTTCTTCAGTGGTACTACTTATAGTATTTTCTTTTTCCAATACTACGCCAGCATTATTTTCTTTTTCTACCTCAATAATTTCCACACTGGTTGTATTTATATTTAAAAACTTTTTAAAAAAATTAAAATTATTTTTATAGCTTAAATAAATAAAAAATGCCAGCAGTATAATTAAAAATACAATAACTATTTTTATTACAACACTAAAAAGTCCCCACTTTATTTTCCCCTCTTCCTTGCTTGGGCTTGCTTGATTTTTAACCAATAATTTTTTATTGGTATTTTTTATAATAGCTTTATTAATATCATTTTTGCTGATTTTTTCTTCGGTGACGTTAATTTTTTTCTTGTTTTTCTCATCGACCACTATCAACCCGGCCCGTCCTTGGGTTAGCTTAATCGCCCGTTTAATATAGGCTTTAACAAAAAATAAGAAAAGCAGAAATACGAACAATACTGAACTAAAAATGATTAATAAAATTTTAATATTTATTATCCAAAAATGTATAGCTTGATCAGTAGATTGTCGGGCATTCTCCCCATATCCAAAAACTAATTCCGCCCTGTATCTACCCATTTCCCAGATACTGCTATCGGCAGTCCAGTTAAAATCCCATTTTCGGATACTGTTGGGCAGTATATTGCCAAGCTTCGTGTAATGATTAATTGGAATTATTTTCTTTTCTTTACCTAAAAAATTAAAAATTTTAATTTCGCCCTGAGGTTGAATATGAACACTGCCGGTATTTTCAAAACGAACGCTAAAATTAATGTCTGGTTTGTTATAACATTTTTTATCAGTCGAAAATTCCCTGATTCGGCCACTCTCGATTGCGTCGCCGTTAACATTAAGCAGTATTAAAGAGCCCAGAAGAGAGGATATCTTTATTGCCGAACCTTTAATTTTATCCTCCGGCGGTTTTGTACCGATTAATATAGCGGCGTAATGCCCGCCTGGTTCAGCCGATTCGGGAATATTTATGGTAAAACCGATATCCCGACTCTCGTAAGCTTCGATAGCGTAGGGTCCGGGTTCTACTTCGACCCAACCGCTTAATAGATGCTGGGCTTGCTCGCTTGAATCATTCGGATTTTTAATAAATTCTACCGTTCCGCTCTCGGATCCGCTTTTAAAATCCAGTACTTGCGCGTAAGCGTCAATTTTCCGGGAATTATTATTAACTATCTTTATTGAGCTCCGCCATTTCTCGCCGGGGCTGGCATTATTTTTTATTAAAGGCGGAGTTATCGAAAGAGTAAAAGAATCCTGGGCTAAAACAGGAATAAAAGAAACTAAACAAAAAGTAATAATAAAAAATATTTTAAGTAATTTTTTCATTTTTTATTTTTTAAATCAAGCACTCCGTCAGAAGAATCTATAATATTGTTAACTCTAGAATAATCATGTGAATGATGATATGTTTTTTTAAACAAAAAGGCAACTATCAGCACCATTAAAAATACCAAGCTAATGCCAAAAATAATAATAAATTTAAGCGGTAAAACCCAAAAATATATCGTATCTTGCAAATCTCTTTTCCCTTCCGCGCCGTATTCGGCCTCAAGCCTGGCCTTATATTTACCGAGCCCTATTTCTTTATTCCATTCATTTTCCAGCCATCTGCTTTCCCCGGCCAATATCGCGAATTTTCCCGGATTAACAACCAGGCTATCTATTTCCTGCCCGCGGCGATTATAAATATAAATTGATCCGGCAGGAACAATTTCTTTATTGCCGAAATTATCTATTTCTAAATTAAAATTTACCGGAACTTTAAAATATATATTTTTATCGGTCTTAAAATTTTTAATTTGGGTTTTCTCGATTATTTCCTCCTCTACTTCAAAATTTATCATTAAACTCGCGGTGTTCGCGTTTAGCATATTTTTTTCCGCCGCTGGCCTGTTCGAACCGTTCGGGAAAGCTATAAGGGCGTGGCGCTTGCCCGGCACTGCCGAAGGATTAACTTTTATATCCAGAGCTACCTCCGTCTCTTTACCGGGCTCCAATTCAATAACCCCTCTTTTTATGCTAATCCAGCTGGACAACGAAACTGACCTGTCCGCGCTGCCGGGTTCTAAAAACTCCTGCCTGCCTTCATTTTCCGAATAATCATTAACCACCGGGTAAATATCAAGTCTTTTACCGCCAATATTTTTTAAAATGACCGTATACTCTTTTATATCTCTAGCTTTAACTTTTTCATCAATAATATTCGGCGAAACATCAAGCATGCCGCTGTCTTGCGCCAAGACAGGAAAAGAAATAAATAAAAATATAATAATTAATGTTTTTTTCATTTTATGCAAAAAAGATAAAATATATTCCGGCTATTATTAAAAATAAAACTATCAAAGTAATCAACAATATCATGCTGAAATGAAATACCGGCGAAGGACCCTGGTATTTTTTTACGTAACGCACATTGCGCATTCCCGCCTGCTCCATTGCTCTTTTTACTGCCTTGTTTTTATAAAGCTTTAACATAAGCATAAAAAACGCGGCTATTATAACTACCCCTAACAATGAGGGTATAATTATTCTCCAGGGTATTATCCAAAAATATTTCGGGGAAAAAAGCGTTTGGTTGCCTTGTCCGCCCTTATCAACCGCCACTCCGTAAGTTAAGCCTAAATTAGCCTCGTATCTACCGAAACCGTTTTTCCCTTCCCAGGCTGTTTCAAATCGCCTAATTGAGTCAGGCAATATATTTCCGCCCTCTTCGTTTACAACAATTTTTGCTACTTCCTTGCCAAACATATTGTTTATGCTTATGGTGCCGAATGGCTTTACGTGAACATTGCCTTTGTTCTCAATTCTAATTAAAAAGTTTACCTGATAAGGAGTATTATAAAAATTTTTATCAGTATTAAATTCCCTAACTTGGGCTTCTTCGTTCACGTCTCCGCTTACTTTCAGGAGAATTAATGTTCCGTTTTGCTGGGCGATAGACATGCCGGCGCCTTTTTCTTCACTATCAAGCTGTAGCCGTGGCGGGACGGTGCCGAAATAAACCGCTCCGTAATAACCACCCGGACCGATATCGGCCGGCACTCTAACAGTAAACGGGATAATCTTTTCTTCATAAGGATTAAACTCTATCGCCTCATCGGTAATTTCAATCCAAGAAGCCAAATAGTACCCTTTTTCCATGCCGGGAGCAAAAATTTTCGGTTTTCCGCTTTCGCCGTCAGCCTTAAAATCTCTTAAATACACGTACATTACTTTCGGGGTATCGGATTCATTGGCCACCTTTACGACATCGTTAAATATTTCGCCCGGATCCACTATTTCATCAATTATCGTCGGGCTAATGCGAATTCCCACACTCTGCGCCGAAACTAAATCAACAGCAAAAAACCCTATAAAGAAGATTAACACGAAAACAGCAAAAAAATATAAAATCTTTTTTATCATTTATAATTTTGATTTTTTGTAAAATTGATTATAAAAACACAAAATCAATTATACAAATATCTTAATAAAATAAAAACTAAACAACTATAAATCTGTTGTTTTATGATATTAATTTTAACATTTTTAACTAATTAATTCAAATAATAAGTTATTCGCTTCCCCCTTCGTTAAAACTACGGAGGACAAGTCGCGAACCCGCCATTTGCATGTGCCCCATTTGCCTAGGCTTCGCCAGGTCTCGCGAAGCGTAGATAAGGGAGCTGCCAAAGGCATAACAGCGGGACATGCGAATTAAAATATTGAAATTCCTTTACTATTAATTACCCTGGCTTACATTTTTAGAAAATAAAAACTCCTACGCGAAAATCGCGCAGAAGTTTTTTATATATATTTGTTTTTAAAACGTTGGTGTACAAATATAGGTAAGCGTGTTGCTGTAATCTCCGGCTTCCTGCAAGGAAGAAATTTCGATCTGGTAGCCTACTTTTGTTTGTCCTGCATGATCAGTGCTACCGTCGGCTGGCCCATTGTGGTACATTACTTCAATTGGAGTTGTTCCGTCAAACCCGGCATACAAAGAAGCGCCAAACGGATCAGTAGAACCAGTCAAACTATTGTCTTCACTCGTTACTCCCAAATGTCCGTAGGTATTGATTTGCCCGAGTAGTTCGGCCGGGGGCTGCCAAGCTTCCGGAGTTGAAGTGCCGGTACCGGTTGGTGAATCCCTGAAACTATTAATGTTTGCTCCGGCCGCGCTTTCCAGTTCGCCGTCCTGTTCAACGGTTACGGTAAACCCGTATGAATTGGTAGTCACTTTTAATATTTGCCCAAAACGAGCAGGGTCATAATCTAAAGTACCGAAACTTATTGTAGTCGTCGCGGATGTGCCGGTAGTGGCATCGCCATTTACCGTAGTAGTTGTTGCTAGCCCGCCAATACTAAATGTTAGATTGGAGTCAACTCGCGCGGTCACGGTAACATCTTCAATAATATAAACCATCATTTTGGTAGATTCATTCGCTCCGGATTCATCGTGGCTTATGGTAACGTCATAATAATC
>QMNH01000065.1 GCA_003647675.1 Candidatus Falkowiibacteriota bacterium
AACCATCAGCTTAAGCGGCTTAAGCTGCGGAACAGAATATCATTATTCCATATACGCCGAAAATTCCGGCGCTACGGAAATCGACCAGACCACGGACGCAATTTTTTCTACCATGCCTTGCGGTATAACAGTTAATAATTTAAGCATGACCAAGACAGTGGCTAAAGCAAATAATGGCTACGCGGAAGGCTGGGAGTGGCTGTTTGACATTACGGTTTGGGACATGGATGAAACAGATTTAAAAATGAAATTTGAAGCCTGGACCGGAACCGGAGCTTTGGATGCCGGAGCCAATATGCAATTTTCCGTAAATGGCGTTGACTGGCTTGATATTACCGACAATGGATCTTATCCGGCTTTGAGCGCTGATTTAATCGGTATTGACAATAGCACGGATACCGGGCGCCAAGTGGAAATTACCATACAGATGAAGGTGCCGGCCGGAACGCCGGTCGGCAATTACAGTTCAAGTTATGGTATTTTGGCGGAGCAACCTTAACGACAATTAACAGTTAACAATTAACTATTTATATTTAAATATAATTAATTGAGGCGTCCGGATTACCGGGCGTTTCATGTTTAATTAAACTTTTAATAATTTTAAAGGAGCCAAGCTGCTACGATTACAAAGTAATCGTAGCAGCTTGGCTCCTCCAATGCTAAATATGAAAAACATATTATTTATTATAATTGGATTGCTGTTCAGCGTTCAAACAGCGGGCGCTTCGGAAATATTCGGACACATTAGCACAAACCCGAATGATTATCCAGCTAAGGACAGCGGGCAGATTTCGGATACAGGCGGTAATGTTTTGTCCGGTAATAGCGGCAGCGAAGAAGAGGCTGGAGCGCCGATAATTTTTAAAAGGAATATTGTATTGATAGATGATCCAAAAAACACTGAAAGCATGTCAGAAAAAGATATAAAAGTGTTGGGAATAAGCCATTATCCGGACAATAGCTTGGTTAGGGGTCCTGATAATAAAATATATGTTATCCAGGGGCAGACTAAAAAGCATGTTGTTAACTTAAAAGAACTGCAAAAATATAGCGGACAGCCGATTTATTTTATGGAAGACAGTGAATTGGATAAATATCAAAATAGGCAATATTTAAACGGCCGGCTTATCCGGGAAAAGGGGACTGCGCGAGTGTATGTTGTAAAAAACAGCCAGAAAAAATATATTTTAAACCTGGAAGAGTTGCGCGCGTATTATTTTGGGCAGGAGATATATAATATTAGCCGTGATGAAATGATGTTATATTCGGATTATTTTTAATAAAATCGGTAGTCTAAGCGCCCAAGACCCCACCAGACTTGAGAGTCTGGTGGGGTCTTGGGCGCTTTAAAAATATTGACAATTTAAGTAAAATAAGGCAAAATATAAGGGATTTATATAAGTTTATTTTAAAAAATGAAAAAAAAACTTACGTCCCAAAAAGGAAAATTTAATGAAAAAATAATTAAATATTTTATTTATATTCTTGAAATATTGGCCTTTAGCTTAATAATTTATTTAATAGCCTTGCCTTTTTATCCGGCAGTTAAATACAGATTAGTAAATATATTTTCAGGTTATAATAATGAATTGAATATTGAAGAAGCGGGCAAGGATTTTGGTTTTCCGGAATCGGATTATTCTGTTTCGCGAAACAGAATAATAATAAATAAAATCGGCGTCAACGCGCCAATCGTTGAATCAAAATCATCTGAATACGGCTTAAGCAAAGGCTCGTGGCGGGTGCCGGAAAGCTCCACGCCGGACAAGGGCGGGAATACGGTAATTACCGGACATCGTTTTAAATATCTGCCTCCCAATAATTTAACTTTTTATTTATTTCATAAATTAGAGATTAACGATAAATTTTCAATTATTTGGGACGAAAAAATATTTAATTACCGGATAAAAGAAATAAAAACCGTCCCGGCCACCCAGCTTTCTATTATGAATCCGACAAGCGAGCCGATAGTGACGTTGTTTACCTGCGATCCGATATACTCTACAAAAAACAGGTTAGTCGTAGTGGGGGAGCTGATCGTTGATTAAGCCGGGAAACAAGAAAGCAAGAAAGCAAAAAAACAAGAAAACAAAAAAACAAGAAAGCAAAAATACGGTAATAATTTTTTTATAAATTCATGGGGTTTGGCAAAAATTTTGTAAAATGACATAATATATATATGGGAAAGAAAAATAATAAAAATAATAAAAATTGGATTTTATATATAATTTTAGGCGGTTTTATTCTTGAATTAATACGTTTAATTAAAAGCAAGAAATTAAATAGTATTACGAAAAAATTAAAAGATTTGGAAACAGAAGAAATAAATGAAATAAAAAAGCTTAAAAATGGAAAAGAGCCCTTTTTAAAATTTGGCGTAAATTCATGTAAATTATTTAAAGATTTATTTATACCGCACCAGCATAACGATCATAAGCCTAAAATATTGCGCGCGAAATCTTTACTGGGTCTGGCTTTAGTGCTGTTAGTTTTAAAATTTTCATTAGTCGGCTATTTATTTTTTTCATTTCCCCAAGGCGCGAAATTATCTGAAGTTATTACCAGTAAAATTTTTTTGTTGATTAACCATGACAGAAGCTCCGATAATCTGCCTAGACTGGAAATTAACCCGGTATTAAGCGCTTCAGCGCTGGCCAAGGCCGAGGACATGCTTGCTAAAGATTATTTTGCCCATTATACGCCGGACGGCTTAAAACCTTGGGATTTTATTAACAGAGATTTATATCCCTACACTTTAGTGGGGGAAAATCTAGCGATTAATTTTACTACCGCCGATTCAGCGCATAACGCTTTGATGAATTCAGAATCACATAAGAAAAATATTTTAAATTCTAATTACAGCGAAGTCGGCATTGCTGTGGTTAACGGCATGCTAGACAATAAAAATACCAACGTTTTGGTTGAATTATTCGCCACCAAAGGAATTGCAAAATTGGCAGTTTCCGGTGTAAAACAAGAAACGGAAACAGCCGTTCCTGAAGTAGAAACACCGAAAATTGCCGTAAGTGAAGATAATGTGGCCACCCTGGGGGAAGAAAGTGAAGCTCAGGAGGTTTTAAGCAAAGTGGAAAATAATCATGAGCCGATAGAAGAAGAAGCGCAGTACGGCAATCCTCTGACCGGAGAAATCGCGGAGAAAGAAGAGGTCGCAGAAGATAGTATAATTACTGAAGAAGAAAAAAGTTTAGTTATCGCACAGGCCAGCCCGAATTTAGAATTGGAAAACCCAAACAATTTTCAAGCCGAAAAAGTAAAAAATACGGATCAAGACGGGATATTTTTCACAGCCAAAGTGATAAGCATTTTTAATTACGTGTTAATTTCTATTTTGGGAATTTTTTCCTTGGCCCTATTTTTTAATATTATTATTAGAATAAAAATACAGCACAAGCATGTGATTATCCAGAGCGTTATATTTTTGGTATTTGTTAGCGGTTTAATATATCTAAAATTCCATTACTTAGAAAATGTGTTGTCGTATATTTTAATAATCTAGTATAAAATAATTGTAATTTAAGAATTTGAATTGGGTAATTATTCTTTAAGTAATAAATGAAAAATTTTTAATTTTCACCCGTCAAGCGAGTACAAATAATTTTCAAACAATAAATTAATTATTCAATTTTTAAATGTTTAAAACATTATTAAATTAATTAATTGAAAATTGTTTGAAAATTGAAAATTCTAAAATTGAAAATTATATATAATTTAACTAACATTAAATATATAAACTTGAATTATATAACGATAGGATGGCCGAGACCCTGACAATTGGTCTTGGCTTTTAAAATTATGAGATCTAAAAAACAAAAAGTCGTAGTTGCTATGTCCGGCGGGGTTGATTCGTCCGCGGCGGCTTGGATTTTAAAAAAACAAGGCCATGAAATTATCGGCATATATATGCGTTTAATAGCGTCGCAAGAAAAAAGCGAAGAGGCGGCGCGAAAAGTCTGCCGGCATTTGGGAATAAAATTTTATCCTTTGAACTTAAGAGATAAATTTAAAAAAGAAATAATTAATTATTTTATAAGTGATTATCGCTTGGGAAAAACGCCTAACCCTTGTGTTAAATGCAATAAAGTTATTAAGTTTAAAGAGCTGTTGCGCGTCAGGGAGGAATTGGGGGCTGATTTTTTGGCTACCGGACACTATGTGAAAAGTAGAAAGTATAAAGTAGAAAGTAAAAAGTATTTATTAAAATTATTTAGAGGAGAAGATAAAGGAAAGGATCAGAGCTATTTTCTTTATAATTTAACGCAGGCGCAATTAAAGCATATTCTTTTTCCTCTGGGTAAATACCGAAAGGCTGAAATAAAAAAAATTGCTGATGATAATAAATTGCCTTATTTGGAAAAAGAAAGTCAGGATGTGTGTTTTTTAATTAGGGATAATAAACTTATTCCGCATAATGATTTTTTAAAGGAACATATAAATTTAACGCCGGGCTCTATTAAAACGTTGCGGGGTAAAAAGATCGGCGAGCATCAGGGATTGCCGCTATATACAGTGGGACAGCGGCGGGGAGTAGAGATTGGCGGGACCGGCCCATATTACGTAGTAAAAGGAGATTATAAAACAAATACTCTTTATGTATCCGAAAACTCCGAAGATCCGGCGCTTTTTAAAAAAGAGTTTGAAGTGAAAAATATGAATTGGACAACAGACCAAGAACCGAAATATCCCTTTGAGTGCGAAACCGTTATCAGATATCGTCATAAGGCGGTAAAGTGTATAGTGGAAAGTTATAAAGTAGAAAGTAATAAAGTAGAAAGTAGAAAGTATAAAATATGCCTCTTGAAACCTGAAAGAGCTGTAACCGCCGGGCAAAGCGCGGTATTTTATAATCAAAATGAAGTACTGGGAGGGGGAATTATTGACAAAAATTGAGAATTATTATAAGATAAGCAAGATGGCAGAAGCCATATTTATTTTTTATAAATTAACTAATATTAAATAAAATCACTCATACCAAGGCTATTTCCTTGTTCCGTATTTACGGAATCTGCCAGGTAGAGGATTAAAGGAAATTTATGGCAAAAATACCAACAATTGAAGAGATGCTTAAGGCCGGAATGCATTTTGGGCATCGCACTAGTAAATGGCACCCGAAAATGGAGCCTTTTATTTTTTCCCAAAGAGATGGGGTTTACATTATTGATTTAATTAAATCAAGGAAAATGCTGGAAACAGCTCTGGGCTTTATTAAAAAATTCGCGGCCGAAGGGAAATCAATTTTATTCGTCGGCACAAAAATGCAAGCTAAAAAAACAATAAAAAATTTAGCGCTCGAGACCGGCATGCCCTATGTCAGTGAAAAATGGATGGGGGGATGCTTGACTAATTTTAGCGTTATTAAAAAGTTAATAAAAAAGTATAATGATTTGCTGGCCGACAAAAACGCGGGCAAGCTTAATAAATATACCAAAAAGGAACGCCATGATTTTGACAAAGAGCTGGAAAAACTTGAGATCAAAGTCGGTGGTTTGGTAAATATGAATAAGCTGCCGGATGCGATTTTTGTTTGGGATATAAAAACAGAAAATACAGCAGTGACGGAAGCCAAGAAAAAGAATATTCCGATAATCGCTGTTTGCGATACCAACGTTAATCCAACCGGAATTAATTATGTTATTCCTGCCAACGATGACGCGACCAAAACCATCAGATTGCTGCTTAATACCGTCAAGGAAGTAATTAAAGAGGGGAAGAGCGAAAAAATGTTAATAAATAAATA
>QMNH01000066.1 GCA_003647675.1 Candidatus Falkowiibacteriota bacterium
ATGGTACTGAGGATTTTACGGAACCGCTTGACGAGGAGAGAATTGACAGTATCGACTTTCTACGGGTTTATAACCGTTTTGAGTTGTTCTTGAATAATAGTAATTTATATGATGACATTACCTCAGATAAATTCGGAGAGCCTGAATTATATGAAGTAAGGCCATTGACGGGTGGGGAATCTTATGAAGTGCATGAGTCCAGGTTATTACGTTTTGACGGTAATCTTATCCCAGACGATTTACTGCAGGAACAAGAATTTTGGAGTGATTCTGTTTATCAGTCAGTATATGACAGGCTCCGGGGTTTAGATACTACATATGGTAACGTGGAACAGATCATTAGCGAGTTTACAATAGCTAAATTGACAATTGATAATCTACAGAATCAATTGGATAACGGTAAAGAAAATATGATAATGAAAAGATTACATATTCTCGATATGGCTAAAAACTTACTGAATACTATTTTACTTGATAAAGAGGAAGAGTTTGAAAGGGTAACCGCCTCACTTGCTGGACTTGAGGAAGCCGTTAACAAACTTGAAAGGGCTTATTCAGGTGTAACCGGTATTCCATCCACTTTACTTTTCGGAGAGAATCCGAAAGGCTTAAACGCTGGAGGAGAGGCCTCTTCACAAATCAGATTATACTACGATAATATATCGGCCCGTCAGGAAGAAAAATATCAGGAACAGACAGAGCGTTTAGTTTACCTTATAATGAAATCTAAGAAAGGCCCCACGAAAGGTCAGGTAGTAGAGGACTGGGCTGTGGAATTCAACCCGCTTTGGCAGATGTCTGAAAAAGAATTAGCGGAAGTAAAGAAACTGAACGCTGAAACTGATAAGATATACTGGGAAATTGAAGCCGTTACAGCGGATGAAATCACAATGTCCCGTTTTGTCAATGCCGGTGAATACTCTACAGATACTACTATCTCAGAATCTCATATAAAAGAAATAGAGGAACGGGAAAAAATAACAGGTAAGGCCGTTAAAGAAGGGCTTATAGTAGGCGTCAAGGAAGGTACTGAAGAAGACGAACTCAAAAATAAAAAGGATGAATAATGGGACTTAATATGAAACCTCATAGGCCGTGGTTTAAAGTAATTATCAATACTTTTCTTAGATTCTTCCAACCGTTTAGAAGAAGGAAATTCGTATTAGCTTCTATTATGTACGGTGATATTGTTTTAAGGTATGAATTTACACGGGTATATCATCATAATATTTTTGAACTCATATTATTAACCAGTTAGGGAGTTAAAATGCCTATAGATATTACAACATCTACCGTACGTAGGTTACGTAAAAGTAAACGAAGGCTTAAACAACCGGCTAATATACCTGAATGGAAACCGCCTTTACAGTGGGAAAAAGATTATATGATATATCTCACCCGCAATGTAAATCTGTGGCGTGATTCGTGTATACAGAAAGTAATCCCCTTTCTTGACGATTTAGTATTATCTTCACAGGTAGTAAGGCCGCCAGAAGCTTCAAACATTAAATCCGACTCCAGCGTTAGGGTTGACGGTTGGGTAGATCAGTTAGAGCGTATAATGATGGAGTATGAAATTACTCTCAAGGAATTACCTACCGGCCCGGATTGGAATTTTAACGCTTCACAAGTCGGGAAAGGTGTCGATGAATGGAATAAAGACCAGTGGTATAAAATATCCGACTCTGTTTTAAGCGTACCTCTTATACAGTCTAACCCGTGGTTGCCGGACACTATACAATCATTTGCAAAAGAGAACGTTTCTCTCATAAGTAAACTTCAAGGTAATACTGTACGGGATATTGAGGAAGTTATAAACAGGGGCATACGTCAAGGTAAAACCGCCAAAACTATAGAACAGGAATTACTTGACGGGACAGATTTACAAAAAGGAGTATTTCATAAAACCGAAACAAGAGCCCGTTTAATCGCACGGGACCAGGTTGACAAACTCAACGGTCAATTAACGAACCTGAGACAGACTGAAGCCGGAATCACTCAATATAGATGGCGCACGGCAATGGATGAGCGTGTCAGGAAGAAACACAAATCCATGAGCGGTAAGCTGTGTCAATGGGGTAACAGTACGGTTTATAAAAATACGCCCTTCCCTAAAGAGGAATGGAAATTACGTTCATCAATCGGAGGTATAAGCTTACATCCGGGACAAGATTACCAATGTAGATGTTATGCTGAGCCAGACTTCTCAACTATAGTCGAATCCCTGGAGGATATATAATATGAAGAAGGACGCGAATTTTAAGAATCTTGATAAGATCACCAAACTTCTCTTACTGGTAAAGAGAGTTTTATTCGCACACCTCAACATGCGTATAGGTTCCAGCGGCTTTACAGGTAAGATACACATTACTATAAATTGCAATGCTGGAGGTATTGGTAATACGAGTGTACAAGTATCTCAGGATTTTAATGAGAAAAATATTGATGCAATGATATAATTGTGTTATATTGAAATTAACAGGACTTACGGTTTATACGGTTTACTTGATACACCTTTCAAATGTTTACGGTTAGTATTAAGCCCGGGGAAATCACTGCTTAAAGGTGGTGATTCTTCCCTGGGCTTTTTTTATTTGTCAAGCACTTCACAAAAGAGAAAATAATGCAGACTAAATACAGAGGTAAGCCAGCACACGACGAATTTTCAGGCGCTTTACGTATGATAGGCGAAGTGTCAAGCAATATCTATGAAGGTTTAGTGTATAAAGCCTCCGGTGTATCTTTCGCTATCGCTGCCGGGGCTCACGCTGAATTCGTGTTACGTACGCCCGCCGCTCCAGCACTTATACAGATTCTGGGTACTATTCTTACCGGTCAAGGTAATCCGTGGAGGATCGAGCTTAGGGAGGATGTGGTTGGGACACTCAACCCAGAAATAGTAGGCGCATTTAAAAATCTCAATAGGTCTTCTATTCTATCAACCAGCTTAACCGTTTACGATAACGCAACTATAACAGATGACGGGCTTTTACTTGACGAGGGAGATTTCGGAGGCACTGCCGGGCAGGGTAATAATGCCGGCGATATTGGCGGCGGTTTGATGTTTTTCGGTTGGATGTTAAAACCTGACTCAAATTATTCTATAAGAGCTGTGAATAATACCGGCACGTTAGCGACGTTAGGTATTGATTTAGTAATTAGAGAATCTACCTCACCTCAAGGGAGTTAATAAAATGTCATTGACAGAACAAACATACACTCAAGACGCTTTACCTACTTTCTGGCAACCTGTGAATAGGGAAACGTTTACAACTACATTCAATCGTGTAATAGGCGCTCCTAAGACGCTGTCAACGAATGCAGTACTTGATACGTATATAGTAAACCTTAGTGCGGGACACGCCTTCGTAGCTAATGATATATTATTCATGACACAAGACGGTAACATCTATCAAGCCAAAGTCTTATTGGTAGATGTAAACGCATTGACAATGGACACACCGTTGAATTTCCCGTACCTAACCGCTCCAGGCGTTGAAGGTCAGGCAACTATAGTATTTAAGATAGAAAATAATCTGGCAGTAAATGGATCAGCTACCCCGCAGAAGTTTGAAGTGTTCGCACCCGGGGATCATGTATGGGCTGTAACACGCATGTTCATTACAATGTTGACAGATGGAGCGCCTGATGATGGCCTTTTCGGTGATTTGGACGCCTTAACAAGGGGCGTAATATTCAGAATACTTAACGGCCGGATATACAATAAAGGTAACTTCAAAGATAATGGCGATATAGCCGCGATATGTTACGATTTAACTTATTCACAGAGATCCGGGCCTCACGGTAGTCATGGAGTACGTGCCCGGGCATCTTTCGCCAGCGCCGGGAAATCCGGTAACGCGATTATACTTGACGGAAGTAAAAACGAAAAAGCTGAGGTTATAGTACAGGACGATTTACTAAACCTTGTTGAATTTAAAATAGCTTTACAAGGCGTAGTACTTAAATAAAGGAAACATATGTCAAACATAATTAAGAACGTTTACAGATGCGACGAAATGTTGGAAGATATTTATCAGATAGACGACGGTATCGAATTTGTAAAGGGTAGCGCAACCCGCACAGATGAAGGTTATATTAAAGGTGTCGCGCCTGTCGCTAAAATCGGCATTTTACGCTATAGACTACCGAATGGGGATATACGTAGGGAACTCGTAAACGCGGACACTTTATTTAATTCCGATAGTATGAAAACTTTGGAAATGAAGCCTTTCACTAATTTACACCCTAAAGAGGTTTTACTTGATAATAGAACAGTTAAGCGTAGAAAGATAGGCACTACCGGAGAAACTGTAAAACAAGACGGTGAGCATTTAATGGTGTCGTATGTTATTATGGATAAAGATGCTGTAGACTCTATTGACTTAGGGAGAAAACAACTCTCACCCGGATATAGATGCGATTTACTTTTAGAATCGGGAAACCTTGACGGGGAAGACTACGACGCTATACAAAAAAGAAGACGTTATAACCACGTTGCCTTATGTGATAATGCTCGCGGTGGATCTTCTTTACAAATAAATATAGATCACTGTGATGGTTTCGAAAGTGATGAAAATTTTACATATAATTCTTTAACAACTAAAAAGGAGAAAATCATGCCAAAAATTAACATCGACGGTATTGATTATGAAGCGTCTCAGGAAGTTATTAATTCCCATAAAAAACTGGCTACCAAAGTCACTTCTTTACAAGGGAAAATTGACGCACACACAGACGGCGTTTCCAGCGTAACCGCTGAACGCGATAACCTACAAACAAAGGTAGACGGCTATGAAAAAGAAATGCCCGGAAAAATCAGAGACGGCATTAAAAACAGAATCCGTCTTGAAAGACTCGCGGAAGTCGTGCTCGATTCAAAGGATCTCGACAAGCTCGACAGCCTGGAAAACATCGACCTTAAGAAGAAAATTATCGTAGCCTCTTACCCTGATTCTACTATCAAGCTTGACGATAGAGATGAAGCTTATTTGGATGTACGGATTGACGGCGTTCTCGACGGCTTGACAGAAAAGAAAAAAGAAGCTGTTAACAGTCAACGTCAAATTTCAGCTAAAAAATTTGATGAAAATAAACGGGATGAGAAGGACGAAACTAAATCCCGTAACGATATGATTGACAGCCTGGAAGAAGGCTGGAAGACAGACCTTGACGACTTGTACTCCAAAAAGAAAAAATAAAGCGGTTTCAGTTATATAGTAGAGTAGTAAAAACAATTCATAAGTTTTAATAACATTTACAGGAGAGAATTTTTATGTCTCAAACATCCTACAACTTAAATAGCCCGGCTTTACAGTTGGGTATGAAACTTGATGCCGCTTTTGATCTTGTAGAAGGATCATGGGCCGCTCAAGAGGTACTCCCTATAGGGCGTGTAGTGCGTAAGACTGTCGGGATTGATAACGGGGTAGAATTACCCGCTGTCGGTACTGTGGCGGCTGACCTTATTGGTGCGGTTATTTCAGAAGCAAGTCTTATTGCGGACGTCAACGGTTTAGTAGCCTATGACGAAAACGCGCCTGTCAACGTAATGCGTGACGGGAAAATGGTTCCTTGGTGTGAAACTGCTTTTGACCCTGATACAGACACAGTACATGTACGTATCGTGGCCGGCGGAGCTGGTGAACTTGTCGGACAAATAAGAAACGACGTTGACGGCGGAGACGCTATCGCATGGCCTAACGCTACAGTACGTAATACACTGGCGGGCGCTGGTCTGGCTGAAATGTCAA
>QMNH01000067.1 GCA_003647675.1 Candidatus Falkowiibacteriota bacterium
TATATGAATAATTTTGATTTAGAAGAAAGAACAGCAAGATTTGCAGAAGAAGTTATTGATCTATGTAAAGAAATTAAAATTACACCATTGAACATGAAGATAATTACACAATTAATTGGATCCAGTGGTTCTATAGGGGCAAATTATTGCGAGGCAAGCGAAGCTGAAAGTAAAAGAGATTTTCGACATAAAATGAGTATAGCAAAGAAAGAAATTAAGGAAACTAAACACTGGTTAAGGCTTATTGCGAAAACAAATCCGGGAAAGAAAGAAAAAATTAGAATATTATGGAAAGAAGCTCAAGAATTATTGCTTATATTTTCTAAGTCAATTAAAACAAGTAGCAATAAAAAATAATTGGATATTAGATTGTTGAGTGTTGAATGGATGTTGAATATTGATAATTTAGAAATTAATTGTATGGATTTACTTCAAAATTTAAATAAAGAGCAGCTTGCGGCCGTTACCCATAAAGACGGCCCGCTTTTAATTGTGGCCGGCGCCGGCACGGGCAAGACTACGGTAATTACCCAGCGCATCGCTTATCTGATTGAGCAGGGCAAGGTGAAAACTGATGAAATTTTGGCTCTGACTTTTACGGAAAAGGCGGCCGGGGAAATGGAAGAGCGCGTAGACCGCCTGCTGCCGATGGGATATTTGGACTTATGGATTTATACTTTTCACGGTTTTGGCGAACGGATATTAAAAGAACACGCCCATGAAATCGGACTGTCGGCGGAAAGCCGGCTTTTAAATGAGTTTGAGCAGTGGGCTTTAATTAAAAAAAATCTGGACAAATTCAGCCTTGATTATTATCGGCCGCGGGGCAATCCGACAAAATTTATCCACGCGTTGATTAAGCATTTTTCCCGGCTAAAGGACGAAGACATATCGCCGGCTGAATACCTAAGTTATGCCGATGAGCTGCGTGAGAATTTGGATAATATGCTTACCGGAAGCAAAAAGAAAGGCAGCCGGAATTTTCACCCGTCAAGCGAGTACAAGCAATTTTCAATTTCCAATTTTCAAACCGATGATAAAAAAATCGCGGAGCAGGAAATAATACGTATTAACGAGGTGGCTAACGCTTATCATGTTTATCAGCAGTTGCTTTTGGATAATGACGCCATGGATTTCGGAGACCTTATTAATTATACTCTCCAGCTTTTCAGAACACGTCCGAAGATTTTAGAGAAATATCGCCAGCAATTCAAATATATTTTACTGGATGAGTTCCAGGATACTAATTGGGCGCAATACGAATTAGTGAAACTGTTCTCGGCGCCAAGAAATAATTTGACCGTCGTCTGTGACGATGATCAGAGTATTTATAAGTTTAGGGGAGCATCAGTGTCTAATATATTGCAATTTAATAAAGATTACGCAAAAGCCAAACAAATTGTACTGTCAAAAAATTACCGCAATACGCAAAATATTCTGGACTTGGCTTATGATTTTATCCAGCTTAACAATCCTAATCGGCTGGAGTGGGAAATGAACAAGAAAACAAGAAAACAAGAAAACAAGAAAACAAGAAAAATAAGTATAAACAAAAAATTGATTGCTGAAGAGAAAGGGGAGGGGGAGATAGTTGTAATTAAAGGTAGTGATGTACATGATGAGATTAGGCAGGTAGTGGAAAAAATTGCTGAGCTTAAGACAGAAGACAAAGATTTAAACTGGAATGACTTTGCTGTTTTAGTGCGGGCGAACGAGAGCGCGAAAGAAATTTGCGCCACGCTGGAAGTGGCCGGTTTGCCTTACCAGTTTTTGGCCTCGCGCGGACTTTACGTAAAAAGCGTGATCCTTGATGTTGTTTCATATTTAAAATTATTGGATAATTACCATGAAAACGAAGCTGTGTACCGGGTATTAAATATAGGAATTTTTAAATTCAGCCGAAAGGAAATAATGGATTTTAATTACATGGCCAGAAAAAAGGCCTGGTCGCTTTATCACGCGGCCAAGGAAGCTAAAAATTATTTCGGCAGCGAGACAGGCAAAAAGATTGATTTTTTATTTAATTTAATTGTCAAACATACGGCTTTGGCCCGTTATAAAAATATTAGTGAAGTATTTTTGGCTTTTTTGCATGACAGCGGCTACTTAAAAGCAATTACTAAAGAAAGCGAGCAGGCCAGCCGGGAAAAATTTAGCTATTTAAACCAATTTAAAAGGCGGATAGATAAATTTGAAGCCGGCAGCGACATAAAAACCACTAAGGTATTTTTAGAAGAGTTAAATAGTGAAATTGAAGCCGGAGAAGAAGGGTCGATCGCGCCTGATATAGAATCAGGTCCGGAAGCGATAAAAGTAATGACCGCGCACGCAGCCAAGGGATTGGAATTCAAGTATGTTTTTATAACTAGTTTAGTAGATAAGCGTTTTCCGACAATCAGGCGCTCTGAGAAAATTGAGATTCCTGAAGCTTTAGTTAAGGAAATTCTGCAGGCAGGCGATATGCATATAGAAGAAGAGCGCCGTCTGTTTTATGTGGCCGTAACCAGGGCTAAAGCCGGAATATTTTTTTCTTGGGCGCCGGACTATGGGGGCAAGCGAAAGAAAAAAGCGTCTCAATTTTTGTTGGAAGCTAATTTGGTAAAACCGGGGGTTGATAAAACAAAAAAAAGCCAGGCTGAAATATTTTCCAAAGCCAAGCCGAAGCAGAAAGAAGCCGGGAGCGACCAGGTAAAAAATAAATTGCCGGCTTATTTTTCTTATACCCAGCTGGCTGCTTTTAATAATTGCCCTTTTCAGTATCGTTTTGCCCATATTTTAAAAGTAGCGCGCAAAAGTAAATTTACTTTTAGTTTTGGGCAAACCATGCATTTAACCATGCAAAAATTGTTCATGCTGATTAATGAAAAAAAAGGCCTGGGGCAGGGAAGTTTATTTAAGGAAGCTTCCGACAAAGACAGTAAGGGGAAAGTAAATATTAGCTTTGATGAAATATTGGAAATTTACAAACAGTCATGGATTGACGACTGGTATGACTGCCCGGAGCAAAAAGAGGAATACAAAAAACAGGGCCTGGAAAGCCTTAAAGCCTATTTTAATCTGCACAAAGATAATTGGCCCGCGGCTATTTCCTTGGAGCAGGGCATTAATTTAAAAGTAGGCGGATATCGGATTTTTGGGAAAATTGACCGGATTGACGATTTAGGAGGGGGCAGTATACAGATTGTGGACTATAAAACCGGCCAACCCAAAACTAAGGACAAGATTAGCAAAGAAGACAAGGAACAGCTGTTAATATATCAATTGGGAGCCGGACAGGCCCTGGATAAAAAAATTAGCAATTTGCAATTTTATTATTTGGATAATAATAGCGATGTAAATTTTCTTGGCAGCCAGAAAGATTTGGAAGAAATGGAAGAAAAAATAATTGAGCGCATCAAGGCCATTGAGGCAGCGGCTAAGAATAATGATTTTCCCGCCAAGCCAGGCCCGCTTTGTAAGTATTGTGATTTTTTTAATATTTGTGAATACAGGAAGAATTAGTATCTAGTAAAAAGTATAAAGTATAAAGCATAAATTGAATTATTTTTGTATATTATAGAAAAAAATGTTATAATAATTAATAATATTATAACATATCCTCATGCTAAAACTATTTAAAAAAATAGCGAGTTTAAGTTTTAAAAAGCCCCCTTTTAAGATTTTTAATTTGGGGCTTTTATTATTGGCAATCGTGATAATATCAAGCTTTTTTTATGTTCATAATTCAAAAGTAAACGCCCAGGCAAATTTAAATATTGACGCTATCGCGGTCCGAGTGCTGTCAAATCCGGATAATTACAGTGCTTTGCGCTGGTATCGGGAGCAGGGATATGCAGGCTCCCCTCAGTCGTTAATAGTGGACGGATATGAAGCGATTAGGGACAATCGAACAGTGTTTGTTAACGCGGCCAATGTTAGTGGTTCTACTTTTTTTACAAATATCTACCTAATTTCATATAACCAGGACGCTGAAAGGGCGACGCAGGATATATTTTCTCAGATTTTAGCAAACTGGAAATTAAATACTAATTTAATAATCCCGGGAAATTGTGATAAAAGCGCGGGAATTAATTGTTTAATAGATTTGGAGTGTCCGCTGGGCGAATATTGTTTAAGCGATAAAGCTGAAGTGACCAGAGACACTAGGCGCTTGGCGGATTTGGCTGATATCAGGATTGAACTTAAGGCTTACGCCCAGCCTCGCGGATATTACCCTAAACTTGAAGCCGGTTCATATTTACGGGGCCGGTCTATTTCCACCTGGCCCAGCTGGGGCGATAAGTTTTCAGGCGACTTGGATTATGATTTGCCAATTGATCCGATTAATAGGCTAGGAGACTGCGGCGGTGTTAATTATAACCAAGTAACCTGTTGGGACGAAGTGGCAATGCAGTTTCCAGGCGTCGATCCGGCTTCCGGCTTGCCGGCCGACAGCCATGTGTATGTGTATAGCGTAGCCGCTGACGGCGCCAGCTTTGACGCGTGCGCGGTTATGGAATCGGGTTACGATATTAGCGGTAATTGTTCATTCGGCGACGCGGGAAATAATTCGCCCCAAATTGTAAACAGCAATTTTTCCGATGCCTGCCAGGGAGAGCCTTATAATGCTTATATTGAAGCTTATGACGCCGATAGTGACCCTTTGAGCTGGTCATTCAGCGGTAGTTGGGGTGCGGTTATGGAAAATATTCCTAGTTTTCCTAATAAAAAAAGAATTTATGCCGCTTCCGCTCCTATCGGTATTGGTAATTTTCAGATTAATATAAGCGACGGCCGGGGCGGTAGCGCCAGCGGCAATTACTCCGTTAATGGCGTTGATTGCACGCCGATTTGCACGATTAATTGTTCTACCGAGTCTATCGGTCCGGGTTGCCGTTCCAGTTTGACACATGGGGAGGTCATTGGCGGCCAATGCTGCGGCAATGGTTATTGCTATAATTGCCTTTCCGATTACAGTTGGAACGGCTCAATTTGCGAAGCTAATTGTAACGTAAATTGTACTACCGGTCCGGGTTGCCGTTCAGCTTTGGCTAATGGGCAGATAGTAGCCGGCGAGTGTTGCGGTGCCGGTAATTGCTACAACTGTCTTCCTGACTACAGCTGGGACGGCTCAATATGCCAACTGGATTGCGTGTCAACTTGTTCAACCGGTCCCGGTTGCCGTACCGGCCTGGCTAACGGCCAAGTTGTAGCCGGCGAGTGTTGCGGCGTCGGCAGTTGCTACGAATGTGTTTTGCCCTCTGTTTGGAACGGCTCTGTTTGTTTTACACCTTGCGTAACTAATTGTACTACCGACCCAGGCTGTCGCACCGGTTTAACTAACGGACAGGTTGTGGCCGGCGAATGTTGCGGTGTTGGTAGCTGCTATAATTGTTTACCTGGATACAGCTGGGACGGATCAAGCTGTCAGCCGAATTGTGTTATAAATTGCGTCTCGCCTTTCGGCTGCCGTACAACACAGCCGTCTAATTCACAAATTGTAGCCGGTGAATGCTGTGGAAGTGGGCAATGCTATGGCTGCGCTGACGGTTATAGCTGGGACGGCTCCTCCTGTCAGCCGAATTGCGTTCTTAATTGTACTACTGGTCCTGGTTGCCGCGCAAGTTTAAGTAATGGCCAGGTTGTGGCCGGCGAATGCTGCGGCACAGGCCAATGCTATGACTGTGCTACGGGCTATAGCTGGGACGGATCAAGCTGTCAGCCGAA
>QMNH01000068.1 GCA_003647675.1 Candidatus Falkowiibacteriota bacterium
AACGGCTTAAAAATTAATATTTTCACATATTTTTTATAAAATTGTTTTCACTGATATTACTATATCACTTCAAAAAATTTTATAAAAAATCTGCAAAAATCTTAAATTTTTAACTTCGCACTAATTTTTACACACTAACTAATTAAATAAAAAATTGCAAATATCGCCGTCTTTAACAATATATTCTTTTCCCTCGGCCCGAATAAAACCTTTTTCCCGCGCCGCGCTCTCGGAGCCGGACTCAATAAATTTTTCAAATTTAATTACTTCAACTCTGATAAAACCCTTCTCAAAATCCGTATGAATTACGCCAGCCGCCTGCGGCGCTTTTGCTCCGTTCCTGATTGTCCAAGCCCTGGTTTCGTCAGGCCCGGTAGTAAAAAAAGTAATTAAGCCAAGCAGCGTATAAGAAAATTCGATAAGCTTATCCAGGCCGCTTTGCCCGATTCCAAGCTCTTTAATATATTCTTTTTGTTCTTCTTCGGAAAGCTCGGCTATTTCCTGTTCTTGCTTAATATTAAGATTGATGACTTCATTGCTCTTTACTTCGGATTTAAGGCTGGTCTTAATATTATCCGAACAAGAATCGTCAACGTTTAAAACGTAAAGGATCGGCTTAGCCGTTAAAAGACTTAGTCCTTTTACTGTTTTATTTTCTTCGTCGGTATATTCAAGGGCTCTGGCCGGAATTTCTTTTTCCAGTCCAGCCTTGATTCTTTCAAACAAATTCAATAAATTTACAGCTTCCTTGTTTCCGCCCCTGGCCTCTTTAACCGCTTTAGCATGGCGTTTCTCTATGGTCTCCAAATCAGCCATGATTAGCTCAAGGCTAATAATGTCCCGATCATACCCGGGGTCTATTTTGTTATGAACGTGAGTAATATTTAAATCTTTAAAATCCCTTATTACTTCGCAAACCGCGTCGCACTCCCGAATATTATGAAGAAACTGATTTCCCAGCCCTTCCCCTTTATGCGCGCCCTTAACCAATCCGGCAATATCAACAAATTCTATAACAGTGGGAATAATTTTTTTTGGCTTGGAAATCGCGGCAATTTGCCCTAGTCGCTCATCAGGTACTTTTACCACCCCGACATTAGGCTCAATCGTGCAAAACGGATAATTGGAAGCCTCTGCTTTTTTAAGAGTTAAGGCGTTAAAAAGAGTAGATTTGCCGACATTGGGCAATCCAATAATTCCAATGGATAATGCCATATAATTTAAATTATTATTATTTAGTTAGCGTGAAAAAACTAATGCGAAGTTAATAATTTAATACAAGTTCATCTTATCAAAAGAAAATAATTTTTACAATTATGCATATTAATAATTATAATAAAATATATATTATTTAATAATTTTTTAATGTTTCTATAATAATATAAAAGTATAATTAATTTAAGTATTTTAAAATCTGCCGCGAAACAATTTTTAATGCTTAAAACTACAAACCCAATAGATATCGGCGATTTTATGTATAATTATTAATTAAATAAAAAAATATGACGATTTTAGTAGTAGAAGATGAAATAAAAATTACCCGTTTTATAAAAAAAGGCCTGGAAATGGATCATTACACGGTTGATATTGCTTATGACGGCAAAGAAGCCCTGGAAAAAGCGGAAATAAATAATTATGATCTTATAATCCTGGACATCATGCTGCCCAAAATGGACGGTATAGAAGTTTGTAAAAAACTCAGAGAGGCCAAAGTTGAAACTCCGATTATTATGTTGACTGCCAAAAATACGGTGGAAGATCGGATAAAAGGCTTAGACGCGGGAGCCGATGATTATTTGGTTAAGCCTTTTGCTTTCGGCGAATTACTGGCCCGCATCCGCGCGCTTCTGAGAAGGGAAAAAACCGTTAAAAACACGGAACTTCAAGTCGGCGACTTAACGCTTAATCCGGCAACGCACGAAGTTTTCCGTGAAAACAAAGAAATTTCACTTTCCAGTAAAGAATACCGCCTCTTGGATTATATGATGCGCCGGCCCGGCCATGTCTGTACCCGCACAATGATCGGCGAACATATCTGGGGATATAATTTTAAGGATGATTCAAACGTAATTGACGTTTACATAAGCTATCTAAGGCGGAAAATAGACAAAGGCTTTAGGGCTAGACTTATCCATACGGTACGCGATGTCGGCTATAAGATACAAGATAAAAAACCGAAAATAAAAACAATAAATGTCTCTGCTTCCTAAAGCCACCCAGTCTAACAATAACTCAAAGACGCGTAATTTAAAATCTACGCTTGATTTTTTGTTGCAAAAAATTGAATCCATAAAAGGGAAACAAAATTTAGAAGAAATATTCGTCTTAATCGGTAAAGAACTAAAAAAAATAAACACAAGCACTATTGTGTCTATTGTTGACAATAAAAAACAAAGTTTAATCATAAGAAACGTTTCTTTAATAAAAAAATTTGAAACCATCCTGCCGGTTGAAAAAATAAAAAAAATAAAAATTGAACTGGAAAAACTAGTTAAATATAAAGAAGTTCTAAATAATAAAAACGCTATTTTTGTAAAAAACCGACTAAATATATTTAAAAAAAAATTGCCGACAATAAAACCATTTTTAAAAAAAACTAAAACCAAAGATTTAAACTCCATTATTTCACCGCTAATGTTAAAAGGCGAAGTTATCGGTTTTTTTGAATTTATTTCTTCCGATTTAAAGCCGGAAAATTTAAGCGCGGTAAAAGATTTTTCCAATAAATTCGTCCTAAAATTGGCTAATACAATTTTATTCCAGGAAATAATGGCTTCTGAAAACCGCTACCGTGGCCTATTTGAAAAAGCCCAGCAAGGTTTCGCAGTTTTAAACTGCCAAAAGAAAAAATTAATAGATATAAATAAAAAATTTTGTAAAATTACAGGCTATTCCCGCGACGAACTTTTGCAAATAAACTTTTTATTATTAATTGAAAAAAATGAACTGGAAAAAATAAATAATTTTATAAAAAAAACTATCGCCGAAAAACCTTATAATCAAAAAACACCCCTTGAATATGAAACAGTCTTAATAACAAAAAATAAAAAGCGCTGCTATATTAGAATTGTTATAATTCAACTTTTAAGCGAAAAAGAATGGTTTATTACGCTTGAAGACATAACCAATAAAAAAAAGATAGAAAAAGAGCTTAAACGGCAAAAAGAAAAAGCGGAAAAATATTTAAATTTAGCAAACAACATAATAATAGCTCTTGATAAAAAGGGCTTTATTAAATTACTAAATAAGAAAGGCTATGAATTATTAAACTACAAAGAAGGGGAGTTGGCCGGTAAAGATTGGTTTGAAAATTGTTTACCGGCAAATGCAAGAAAAAAAACAAAAGCGGTTTTTAAAAAAATTATTTCGGGAAACTTGAAAGAATTTGAAAATTATGAAAATCCGATCATTACCAAGCAAGGCAAAGAAAGAATAATTAACTGGCACAATACTTATATAAAAAACAAAGCCGGCGAAATTACCAAAGTCTTAAGCTCCGGCGAAGATATTACCAGCCGTAAATTAACGGATGAAGCGCTAAGGGAAAGTGAAGAAAAATACAGAAAACTAGTAAACAACATGGAAGAAGGCGTAGCCATTATTAATCCTACGGGTTATATTAATTTTGCCAACCGGGCATTGCAAAAAATATTCAAATATTCCGGCCAAGAATTAAAAAAACTGCATTTTTCAAAACTCCTGCACCCTAATGACCATAACTTGGTTATTAGTCGCTTTAACAGCCGGCTGGCCGGAAAAAAAGTAATCACTAATTATGATTTTAGAATTATTGATAAAAATGGCTATATTAAGTACATAAACTACAGCGGCTCGCCAATACTAAAAAATAATAAACCAATCGGAATTCAAGCTACCTTTAGGGATATTACCGAATATAAAAAATTATTAAATACGATTGAAAGTTCAAGTCGGCATTACAAGCAGGTAATTGACAGCATCCAGGACTCAATCTGTGTAATTGATAAAAACCTGAAAATAATCAGCTACAATACGACTTTTGCCAAAAAAGTCAATATGCCGATAGACAAAATAAAGGGCTTAAAGTGTTATGAAATTATCCCTCGTTATGAAAATAATCTTTTCCGTAAACACTGCTCTAAATACAATAAAAAAACCGGCTGTATAATCACAAGCGTTTTAAACGATAAAAAACCACAATTTTATATTGAAAAAAATACTGATAAAAACGGCCAGACAAAATACCATTCATTAAACGTTTTTCCTTCCATAAGCAAAACCGGAGAAGTTTATCAATCAGTAGTTATAATTAGAGATAAAACCGAACAAAAAATCGCTGAAGAAAAAATTAGGCAACTAAATGAATTTAATGAAAAAATTCTTAATAACGCGCCGGTCAGCATAATGGTAATCAACAAAAAAGGGGATATTACCGCTACTAATGATTATATAAAATACTTAACAAAATCTGACGGCTATGTCGGAAAAAACATTTTTCAATTAAGTTTTTTTAAAAACAAAGAACTAACCGATAAATACAAAAAGCTTTTTAAAACCGGCGTTTCCTTTTCAAAAAATAACTGCCAAACTATAAATAAAGAAGGGCAAACAAAATATTTAAACATTATTGCCGTGCCGCTTAAAAACAATAAAGGCAAAATTGAAAGCGCCATTTCAATGGCGCTTGACAATACCGAAGAGGTTGTAATAAAAGAAAAAATTGAAAAATTAAATGAAAATCTGGAAAAAACAATTATCCAAAGGACCAGGCAATTAAACGAGGCTAACAAAGAACTAGCCCGTGTTTTAGAACTAAAATCAAAATTTATTTCAGACGCGTCGCATGAGCTAAGGACTCCGTTAACGATAATCCAGGGTAATCTGGACTTGGCAATACGCGAGGCTGATATAAAAAAAGGCTGGACGCCGGATTTATTTGATTCAATTAATAATGAAATACAACGAATGTCGGGCATCTTGAATGAACTGACCCTGCTTACCGACGTTGACGCCAACACCGAACATTTATCTTATGAAAAAATAAATCTGAATGCTATGGTTGATATTATGGTCCACACTACTAAAGTCCTGGCTTTGAAAAAAAATATTAAAATAAAATTTAACCCTAAAAAACAAAAAAATCTGGAAATTATGGGTGATGAAGAAAAAATTGAAAAATTATTTCTTAACATACTGAGAAACGCCATAAAATATACCGATAAAAAAGGCCTAATAAAAATATCGCTTGAAAAAGGCAATAAAGAAGCCCGGATTATTGTTGAAGACAGCGGCATAGGCATTCCCAAAGAAGACCTACTCTATATATTTGAAAGATTCTACCGCGTGGATAAAGCCAGGTCAAGAAAGGAAGGCGGCACCGGCCTGGGCTTGTCAATCTGCAAATGGATTGCCGAGGCCCACGGCGGATATATAAGCGTAGAAAGCGAGCTGAATAAAGGCTCAATTTTTACAATCCACCTGCCCTTTGATTATAAAACAAAAAAAACAAAATCCAGCTTCGCTAACCTATAATTTTTTTAATAACCAAAATAAAATACCGCCAAAATAAAGACGGTATTTTATAAGCTGCATTGGGGATTATCCGCTTGTAGGCGGAAATAATAAACTAATAAATTTATCGCACTATCTATTGATTACTTTTAAAACATTACCTAAGGCTCTATTGATTTTATTTTTCTGGCTCTATCATAACGCCAGCGCCCG
>QMNH01000069.1 GCA_003647675.1 Candidatus Falkowiibacteriota bacterium
CCCGCTGGTAATCCTAATATTTGTTTCCAGCTCGTTGGCTAAAATATATGCTAAAGTAGTTTTGCCCAACCCGGGCGCTCCATACAATAATACATGCTAGATAGATTCTCGGCGCTTCCTCGCGGCTTGAATCGCAATTTTAACATTTTCTTTTACTTTATTCTGCCCGATATATTCATCTAAATTTTTCGGACGCAAAGATAAGTCTAAAGCCTTGTCGCCATTTACTTCTTTCGAGCTAATTATTCTTTTTTTATCTACATCTTCCATAACTATATTCTAACTAAATTAACTCTATTATACAATTAATATTCGCGTTATTAGTATTATTTGCATAAATTCATATTATTCTACAGTCTCAATTCGCAATTTGCAGTATTCGCATTTAATTCGCTGATTCGCATTATATCAAAAATAAAACACTAAATACATAAAAGCCAAAACCGCGTAATTAAACAGCATAAACCATTTATTTGACCAATTAATTCCGGAAAAATGAAACTTGGAAAAAGGCCACAAAATCGGAGTTGGGAAAAAAGCCGAGGTATGTGTAAATATATCCAACAAAATATGCAGACCCCAGCCGCAGAAAACCAGCGCCAGCCAGGAAAATCCTAAAATTTTTAAAAGAAAAAATACACCCAGCCATATCACCAAACTATGCGTAATATTATAAAGTTTAAATATATACTTCGGAAATATCTGAAGTGGCGGATTAGTATAATGCATTGTCTTTTTAATGGAATCCTTGGCGGCCAAAAAAGAAAAACTTATTAAATCCGGCAAAACTCCAAAAAAAACAGCCACTGCCCTTTGCGGCGCGCCTACTTCTTTAAATATTAAATTTGTCCAAAGCGCGTGGGAAATAATATCCATAAGTTATTTTTTTATTTTTATAAATTTATCCAATAATCTTTCTTTTTGTTTTTCTCTTTCCTGCGCCTGTCTTATAATATTTTTTATTTCTTCACTAAAATCTGATTTTAAAATCCATTCTAAAAATTTCGGATCATCTTTTGCTACTTGTATTAACGGCTTGTCTATATATTTTGAAAACGCGAAATAAGCTTCACTCCGAAGCCAATAAAATTTTCTGGTGCTGTCTGAATAATCATCATTGCTCGGCTTATGAACCTTGTTAATGAATTCCCAATCCCTAATCTCTTTGTATTTTTCCAGCTGGCACACTAATATCTCAAGCGCTAAATTGGTATCATTAACGGCCCGATGCTGGCGCCTGGAAATTTTCTTACAATAATACTCATAGGTCGTCCTTAAAGTTCTTGGCACTAATTTTAAAAATATTTCTCTGGTATCAATTATCTGATCTGTATTATAATCAAAGTCCATGCCCATACGGATAAATTCCCGGCGTAATACCGGCAAGTCAAAATTAATTATATTAAATCCACTATAATAACAATTACTAAAAACGTCCCATAACTCCTGGGACTTATCTCTGAATTTCGGCCAATTTTTTACATCTCTATTCTTTATTCCGTGCACGGCCTGAGCCTCCAGGCTTATTTTTATTTCCGGATTTAAATAAATATCTTCTGTCTTTGTCATGCCGCTCGGCCAAATTTTAATATACGCTAACTCCACTATTTTATCCGCGCTTAACGAAAGTCCGGTCGTTTCAATATCAAATACAACCAAAGGCTTTTCCAGCTTAAGAAGCTTTGGTATTTTTTTATAAATATTCTTTTTTATAAACATTTATTTAATTTAAATATTTAAATTAAATTATCATGCGGAGAGGGAGGGATTCGAACCCTCGGCACCTGTGAAGGCGCAACGCTTTTCGAGAGCGTCCTATTCAACCGCTCTAGCACCTCTCCAAATTAACTATAAACAATTAACTATTAAAATTAACATTTAAACTATTTCATTTTTTTCCAAATATATCCACTTTCCTCTTTTTAAATTACCCAATTTAACACTACTAATCCGAATTCTTTTTAAATCAGCAACTTCCAAGTTTAGCGCCCCAAACATCCGCTTAATCTGCCGCTTCTTACCCTCGGTTAAAATTATTCTAAATTTATCATCCCCTAAATATTCAACATTTTTAGCTTTTCCTATTTCATTCTCTCCAATATCCACCCCTTTTCTAAAACTCTTAATTATTTCCTCTACTTTAAACTTTTCGCTTTTAACTTTTAACTTTACCAGGTATTCTTTTTCATGCTCAAATCGGGGATGAGTAAGTTGTTCTGTTAAATCACCGTCATTGGTAAGTAAAACTAAGCCATGACTATTTTTATCCAAACGTCCAACTGTATACAATCTCTCTTTTACGTCTACTAACTCAAAAATATTTTTTTCACCTTTAAATTTACGGTTGGTGCAGGTATAACCGGCTGGCTTATTTAAAATAATATAAATTTTCTTTTTAATCAATTTTATTTCTTTTCCTTCTATTACCACTTCGTCTTTTTCGCTTACTCGAGTTCCCAATTCCGCTATTTCATTATTTACCTTTACTTTTTTCTGCCTAATAAGCTCCTCAGCCCGGCGTCTGGAACAAAAACCCGATTCAGCAATATATTTTTGTAATACTATTTTCATGACTCTTTAGGTAAGTTCATCAGGCTCATCACGGCTATTAAAACCCAAAACATAACCGATAGATCATTCTTAAAATATGGAACATCAACTATGCCGTGTATTATAATAACCAACATTGCCCCAATTAATCCCAATATAATAAATCTATTCGCGTTATTAAAATTTGAGGCATTTGCATCCCGAGTATTCGAAATTTGTAGATTTGCTTTATATTGCTTAAATCCAATATAAAAATATTTTCCTATAATCCAAACAAAAAGTAAAACTCCGGCTAGGCCTAGCTCGGTCCAAAAATTTAAAATTATATTATGCGGATACATGTATATTTCAACCGGCTGCCAATGCTCGGCTTTATATTTTTCGTCAAACCAGACGATTTTCCTCCGAAAATCCGGATCACGCTCTTTATTGAAAAATATTCCTTCCTGATGATCCGTCTTAACGCTGATTTGATAGCGGCTTAAACCGGTTCCGAACAGCCAGCGCCAATCGCTTTTCATCATCTGAAAAGTTTCCCGCCACTGCTGTTTTCTTACTTCACCCGAAAAATCTTTTAATAACAGCTTGTCTGTCGCGTAATTAACTATATTATAATCGGAATTAATATATTTATGCTCTGGAATAACTTTTAAAAAAAATACTGAGCTAAAAATTACAAAAATTAATATAACTAAAACCCCACTTCGACTAACACTTATTAATAGCTTACTTTTTTTTCTTAAAGTAAAAACCGGAATTAATATTAGTCCGATAATCGCTCCGATAATCGCTCCCTCACTGCGTGCGTAAAAAATTACAGCAATAGATAGAATAAAAATAATTAATAAAAAAAATGTTTTTAAAATTAAAAATTTATTAATTTTATATTGTTTGAAAATTGTCATCGCTTCGCGAGATCTGGCGAAGCCTAGAAAAATTATAAAATTGAAAATTAGCATCATTATATACGCGGCCATCAGGGGAAGCAAGGGCCCTAAAAATAATCCAAGCGCGTTCGGGTATAACCAAGGGCCGGTAACCCGGGGCCAAAAATTTTCCGGGGAATACAAAAAACCAAACTTTTGCATTACTGCTATTATAGACACCGCTAATGCCGAAAAAAACAACGGCCATAAAATCCGCCGCAGGGACAGGCCCAGACCTGTATCCGAAGAAGGTTTAAAAACGTTTAATACTAAAATAAATACCAACAAGGGTTCGAAAAAATAAGCTTTCCATATTCCCAAAGAAGCGCTGCTGAATCCGGCTATGACAATTGAAATAAATGAAATTGCCAATAAAGCAATAATTTCATTTCCAAAGGGGTATTTAATTCTTTTTGCCCTATTTTTAAAGTAATCTTTAATTTTATATTTTCCTTGAAAAAAATTTTTAAATTCAGTACGCGTAAATAACCAAACAGTAAAATTTATAAGTATCATTATTTCCAGAACTGTGCTTGGCAAGCCGAAAATTTTAAATCTAATTAAATACAAAGGCAATCCGGCCAATATTAACATTACCGTCCATTCAAGTTCTCTTATGGCAGTTATAAAAAATAATATTATAAATAAAACAATGAATAAATCCATAAAATTTAAGTTATTAGCATATACAAGCCGGTACTTACAAGAATTATTCCTATAATTTTCTGAAACATCACGCCCCCGCCCAACTCTTCTTTTAAAATGCCGGGATATCTGGCTGACAAAAACAAAACCAATAATATTAAAAATACATACTGGGTTCCCTGCAGTGAATTAATTAAAACTACGCTCCCCATGCTAATTGCCCAATTAAGCATGATAAAAGCCAAAGCCGCTAAAATTCTGATTGACAAAAAAAAGGCAAGATTTTTCGGAGTCTTGGCGTGATGCTGTGATTTTATTATCAATTTTCTCCATGACGGAATAAATAATATTATAATTACTCCTAAAAAAGTACCCATCCGCGACCAGACAAAACCACCAATAAAAGGCTGGCTAAGGTAAATATATTTTATTATTACATAATAAACGGCAAAAAATAAAGCGGAAATAACTGAATTTAATATAAGTCTCTGGGTAGGCCGATAGCGCGCGTGAATACCGCCCAAAACATTTCCGAAAATTCCCCTGAAATTCCCCCATAATTCTTTAAATTTATAAAAACGGGTCTGTCTTGTGGATATTAAAATTCCTCCCATTATTAATATAACAAAGGAAAGCAATTGCCGCTCGCCCAAAACCTCGCCCAAAAAAATAAAAGAAAATAAATAACTAAAAATCGGAGTTAAGGCTCCGACTATCGGCACCACCCGGGTGGCCTCGCTTTGATGCAAGGCCTTATACCAAAATATTAAAGTTATTAAAAATAACAAACCGGCCAATAAATCCACGAACAGTTCCCTTATGCCCGGCTTCCACGGATCAAACAATAATAAAAAAATATTAAAAATGCTCCATACCCCCACGAAAAAAGCGTAAGTAATAGAGGAATGAATCTTTTTTGAAAGCAAAAATTTATCCGCGATGTACACGCCGGCGTTTATGAAATATGATGATACTGCTATGAGTAACCACATAATTTAATTTTAAATTGAAAATTTATATAATTTAAAATTTATATTTCTATCGCGTTATTTTTACAAATTTCGGCGTAAAACTTTGCGCTCGGCCGCGGCGTTCGCGCAAAAGTTTTCCGATCTACTTCATAGAGGCCAAATTTGAGCGCCCAGCCATAACTCCATTCAAAATTGTCT
Source organism: Candidatus Falkowiibacteriota bacterium (assembly GCA_003647675.1). Taxonomy (GTDB): domain Bacteria; phylum Patescibacteriota; class Patescibacteriia; order Patescibacteriales; family UBA12075; genus B7-G4. Next base: position 5,291 of record QMNH01000069.1, read on the forward strand.
ATCAGTGACCAGTGAAAATAACCGCGCACGTTCACGCCTTCCTGAATCGTCTTATACACGTATTTAAGATGCTCTCTAATAAATTTTTCCCTGTCTTTATCTTTGGCATCCGATATGCCATTTTCCAGAATATATATCGGCTTATTAAATTTAGCAGCGTACTTTAAAACGTGATACATGCCCTCTGGATAAATTTCCCAGCCATTATCATTTACCCATTCATTTTTATTCTTTTTAAAAGGCGGATACCAGACAATCCGGTCATGAAAATAATAATTTATACCAAAATAATCATACTGATTTTTAATTTTTTTAATAAAACGATGATTAAAATAATAATGTAAAAACTTTGC
>QMNH01000070.1 GCA_003647675.1 Candidatus Falkowiibacteriota bacterium
TTATTACAATTAAAAATTAAGAATTAAGAATTAAGAATTAAGAATTAAGAATTAAAATCATCATTTTGCGCAATATTAAAATTAATTAGTAAAAAGTTATACACAATTTACTTATTACTACTTTAATTATACACGAACAAAAAACGAAAGTCAAGGCCTAAAAAAATAAGAATAACATAAAAACAATATCCTTCTTAATTTTCTTATTTTTCTTTTTAAATTTTTAATCAATTATAATAAGGAGTTTTTCCAAGTACGGTCCAATCATAATTATAATTAGGATAACTATTATAATATGGATAACCGGAATATGTATACTGATTTTTAACTATAAAATTTACCGTATCCAAATGCTTATAAGCTCCCCCGTTAACACTGATATATACTTTTATATTGTAATCCCCGGCCGATAATTTGCCAAAGTCATTCTGCGCGTAGTTATATTCCCAATTATTATAACGCGGGTACTGGGTCGATGCCTCTTTGCGCTGAACCTGGCTACCGCCCCGATACAGATCGTGCCGTATGCGTAAAGTATCGATTCCTCGTATATTAGACAGCCGGGTTAATACTTTTACATTTTCACTGGTGGTAAAAACGGTTCTGTTGCTGTCAATTCCATATTTATAATTTCCGGAATAATTAATATTATTGTCCATCCAGCTCCATTCATAGCGGTAATCATGTTGCGTATTATAACGGTAATCTCCGTAATAATCATAGCGTCTATCCACTGTAATATTTTTTTCGGCTAAATAACGATAGCTTCCCCCATTTATGCTGATATATATTTTTATTTTGTGGCTGCCCGCGTCCGGTTTGCCGAAATTACTCCATGAATAATTTTCGGCCCAGCTGCTGCCGCGCGGATATTGAATCGGTAATTCATTACTGCGATAAAACTTATTCCCATTTAAATAAAAATCATGTTTTATTCTAAAATGATCAATTCCTCTAACACTGTTTATTTTTGTTAGTACAAACACATTCTCATTCTCATAAAACTTTGTTTTATTGTTTTCAATCTGATAATACCAAGAATTAGTATTCTTTACCCCGGTACCGGTATAAGTCCATTCATGTTTGTATTCGACCGGCCCGTAATAATAGGGCTGGTTATAGTTAGGCTGGTTAGTCGTGTAGTTTGGGTAGCTTGTATAGCTAGTATTACTATAATTTGGCTGAGTATAATATTGATTGGCTGGGTAATAATTTGGGCCAATATAGTATCCTCTGTTATTATCGTTGTTATACCCTCCGTAGCTACTAACCGTAAAACGCCCGCTGCCAACATGGTTATTAGTGTTGCCATTAATATTGGCGCTAACCCTAAACTCATAATCCCCGGCAGGAAGTTTCCCGAAATTCTTCCAGTCATAATTATGGCCCCAGGTAACACCATTCGGATAAAAGGTTTGTGAATTCCAGTGCATATGCACGCTTCCGTTTTTATAAAGTTCCCCCCGGTAATTAAAAAAACTAACATCCTTTATGCTAGTCATCTTAACCAAACCATAAACATCTTCGTTTGTATTAAAATTAGTTTTTTTATTCGTTACGCTGTAATGGTAGTTATTGTTATCCCGCACATCTGTACCGAACTCAATATAGCTAAAATCATAACTGCTAGCCAGCAAAGACTGCGGCATTACCCAAAAACCTAAAGTAAAAATTATTAAGATAAAAAATTTGGTAATTTTTTTGCTCATACAGTTATTTTAGGTAAAAAGGCCTCCTAAACTTTTTATCCAATATTAATTTTTATACATACCTATAGTTTCATTATATCAAAATTTTCATTAAAACAAAATTAAATTCAAACAAAAAACTAACCTATTTTTAATATAATATTAAGTTATTATTTTCTTAATACCTTACTACTCCCAGAGGTATGTGTATAAGTAAAAATTTTAATTTGTTTTAAAAATGCGAATATAGTATAATATGATTATAAATTTTAATTTAATAATAAATAATAGCTAATAAATTTATGATAAAAAAATACTATTTATTAATACCAATAGTAGGTATATTCTTTATTTTTAATTCTGGCCTTGCTGCTACTTTTGATCCGAACTTAATTATTAGTGATGAGGAAATGCTTGATTCAACGGCTTTAAGCTTGTCGGATATTTCCGATTTCTTAAAAAGTAAAGGTGGATATATTTCTACATATTCAACTAAAAACGCGAGCGGTAAATATATGTCAGCCGCCGAAATAATTTATAATGCTGCCAATAATTATGACTGCGAAGGTGTTGAAATTAGTGTCAGCGCCAGTCAAGCTGAAAAAGAAGCTAAATGCAAAAAAGCAACTATTAATCCGAAACTTTTATTGGTGCTGCTACAAAAAGAAATGAGCTTAATAGAAGAAACATCGCCCACCCCAAGACAACTGGACTGGGCTTGCGGATACGGCTGTCCTGACGGCCAGGCCTGCAACACGCGCTGGCTAGGTTTTGGCAGGCAGGTTAATTCTGCAGCTTTGCAATTTTTCGATTATATGGAAAATCCGAACCACTACACTTATCGCTCAGGTTTAACCTATACAATATCAAACACCGGCCGGCCGCCCTCAATTGTAACTCCATTAAACCAGGCCACAGCCGCCCTATATAATTATACTCCACATGTCTATAATGGAAATTATAATTTTTACAAACTATGGATGCGCTATTTTACCAGAAATTACCCAAACGGCACCCTGCTCCAGGCCAAAGGTGAACCGGGAGTATGGTTAATCCAGAACGGAAAGAAAAGACCATTTGTGACTAAAGGGGCCTTAACTTCCCGCTTTGATATAAATAAAGTCGTTCAAGTAAATAAAAGCGATTTAGATAAATACATTGCCGGTGATCCGCTTCTTTTTCCGCAATACTCTCTCGTCCGCTCGCCGCGCGGAACCGTATTCCTAATCGTTGACGATAAACGGCGTGGCTTTGCTTCTAGCGAAGCTTTCCGAAAAATAGGCTATAACCCGGAAGAAATAATTGACGCCAGCTGGAATGATATAAACGCCTATACTGAAGGCATTCCCCTAACTGCGACCTCAACTTATCCTACCGGCGCTCTACTGCAAGATAATTCCACCGGCGGTATATTTTACGTAACCGAAGGCACAAAAGCTCCGCTCTGGAGCGCTGTACTCTTAAAAACCAAATATAAATGGAAATCTATTACCCCGGTTAGCCCGGAAAAACTTGATAGCTATACCACGGTTGAACCGGCCATATTCGGCGACGGTGAATTATTAACTTCCGATATATCACCGGCAGTTTATGTAATTGACAACATGAAAAAAAGGCCGATTACATCCGGAAAAATTTTTGAAGAACTCGGATATAAATGGAGCAATATTGTTTCCGTACCGACTAAGATACTTGACCTATACCCGGAAGGAGAGCCAATTAGTGAAATTTATACCGACGAAGAACTGCTTATAGATGACGGCACGGCTTCAAGCACCCTTGATATGATCGGCACCTCAACCGACAGCCTAATAACTACTACCACCGAAGAACAACTTGCCGAAGAAGTAAACGCAATATTAAATCCGTAAAATATTTTATTTAAGATACAAAAAACAAAAAATTTCAAATTAAAAATTAAAAAATTAAACATTATTTAAAAATTACTTGTACTCGCTTGGCGGGTGAAAATTTGAAATTAAAAATTTTATTTATTATGTCTATTGTATTTTCCGCTATAGTTCCTCATCCTCCTATTTTAATTCCGCAAATCGGCAAGGAAAACCTGGAAAAGCTAAAATCAACCGTTAATGCTTTTGAAAAACTTAAGAAAGAACTGGAAAAGTCAAAAGCTGAAACAATTTTAATAATCTCGCCGCACGGTTTGATACATGACGAGGTCTTTACAATGAATTTAAATCCGGATTTTAACGCTAATTTTGAAAATTTTGGAGACTTTTCCACAAAAAAAACCTGGCCAGGAGACATTGGTCTAACTTATAAAATCCGTGAAGCCTTGGAAACTAAAGCGCCGCTGCAGCTTGTAAGCGACCCCAACCTGGACTACGGCACTTCCGTGCCGCTTTTTTTATTGACCTCCGGATCAGAAAAAATCATTCCTATGTATTATTCCGGCTTGTCAAATGAAGAACATTTTTCTTTCGGCAAAATGCTTAACCGTGAATTGCAAATCAGAAAAGAACCGATAGCCGTTATTGCGTCAGGTGATCTTTCCCACACCATTACTAAAGACGCGCCGGCCGGCTACAATCCGAAAGGTAAAAAATTCGACAATAAGCTTATTGAACTCTTGAAAAATAAAAAGGCCAAAGACCTGTTAAAACTTGACAAAGAACTAATTGCCGGCGCCAGCGAATGCGGCCTAAAATCTATTTTAATCCAACAAGGCATTATGGACGGGATTAATTACGAACCCCATCTCCTATCCTACGAAGCCCCGTTTGGAGTCGGATATTTAGTTATGAATTTTAAAATGTAATGTAAAGCTAAAAATTGAAAAAAAGAAAAAAATATCTCATTATTTAAAAATAATTATTTCATTAACATATAAAATAATAATTGCGATATTAATAGGGTTAAGCTCAAGCTTGGGAAAAAATTCGGTAACCACGGAAAAGAAAAATGACAAAACTATTGAATCAACTAAATAGTTAGCGTGTAAAAAGGGTCAATGCCGTACATAAAAAAGAAATATGCGTTGAAGAAGAATAATTGATAGTATTAAATGGACACTGCTAAAAAAATAAAACAATTTGTAAAAAAAGAACACGAAAAACCTACCAGCAAATACGGTTATGAGCCATATGAATTTCATCTTGTGCCCATGGTTGAATATGCTGAAAATTTAGCCCGGGAACTGGGCGGAGACAAAGAGGTTGTTTCTTTAGCTGCCTGGCTTCACGATATCGGCTCTATAATATATGGCCGGAAAGACCATCATATAACCGGTGCCGAAATAGCTGAAAAAAAACTAAAAGAATTTAATTATTCGCCCCAAAAAACAGAATTAGTTAAAAAATGCATTTTAAACCATCGGGGGTCACAAAAAAATAACAGAAATACAATAGAAGAAAAAATAATCGCCGAAGCTGATGCTATGAGTAATTTTGATAACATCCCCGGCATATTTAAAGCCGCGTTTATTTACGAAAACCTAGATCAGGGGCAGGCAAAAATTGCTGTTAGAAAAAAATTAGAAAATAAATGGAAACGCCTGCATTTTGAAAACTCAAAAAAAATTATAAGGCCTAAATTTGAAGCCGCTATGATAATTTTAAAATAAAATTAATCGCTGTTTAAAAATAAAAGGAGACTAATATGCCTAAAAACAAAAAAAGTTCATTGCAAAAAAAATTTAATTTAAAGACGCCAAAAAAAAGAAAAAAACTTACAATAATAGAATTGGAAATAATTAATACTGTTAGAATAATTTCAGAAGAATTGACGCGGCGCGGTAATTTTTATTTAAAAACCGAAAAAAGAAGATATAGAAAAAAGGCGAAAGCTCAAACATGAGTATTGCCATTAACACTCATACAATTCATATAAGCCCGGGTATACCTACTGGGCTTATTTTTTTAAAAAAATTTGCACTCTCCCCCTTTTAATATTCTATAAAACTTGTTAAAATCTATATATTAAATATAAA
>QMNH01000071.1 GCA_003647675.1 Candidatus Falkowiibacteriota bacterium
AAGCCGGACTTAAAGCATTTAAAAAAAATCTGGCGCGGGAAATAAAAGTCAAGCCCACGCCCTGGACTTTTGATCTTGAATTTTTATTAAAAGCCAAGAATTACGGCTATGTTATCGGCACGGTCGATATTGTCTTCGACAAGCGAACGTCCGGAGAATCAAAAATCAATATCAGTCATCAAATTTTTGAAATTGGCTGGAATTCGCTAAAATTAAAATTTAAAAAACGCCATCCCCTATTAATCCGTTCCCGGCCGAGAGAATCCATGCTTGGGGCCGGAATCGCACACAATAAAAAGCGTTTTATTACCCACACAACCTTAGAAAAGCATAATTCTGCGTTTCATACTTTTACTTTCGGCCAAAAAATATTTTTTTATTTTCTGGCGGCTATCTTTATTAATGGCTTAATTCGCTGGCCATTAGCTACCGGCATTTTTGCGATTTCTTTTTTAAACGTCTGCTATTTTATTGACATGGCCTTTAATCTTTCTTTAATTTTTCGCAGTTTAAAAAACCCGCCGGAAATTATTCATACTAACGAAGAATTAACCTCTTTAAACGACGCTGACTTGCCTGTCTATTCAATCCTATGCCCGCTTTACAAGGAAGCTGAAGTTTTGCCTAATTTCCTAAAAGCGATTGACGATATTGACTGGCCCGATGACAAAAAAGACGTATTACTGCTTTTGGAAGAAAACGACCGTGAAACAATCAACGCCGCCCAAGCCTTAAATTTGCCCGGCTATGTCCGGGTAATAACCGTACCGCACTCCCAACCAAAAACAAAACCTAAAGCCTGTAATTACGGTCTTTTCTTTGCTCGCGGTGAATTTCTGGTTATTTATGACGCCGAGGATATTCCGGATCCAAAACAGCTTAAAAAAGCTTATCTTGGCTTTAATAAACTACCTAGCAACGTACGCTGTTTACAGGCTAAACTTAATTATTATAATGCTGATCAAAATTTATTAACCCGCCTTTTTACCGCCGAGTATTCATTATGGTTTGACGTTGTCCTGCCGGGTTTACAAACTATTAACACTACTATCCCGCTGGGAGGAACCAGCAACCATTTTCGCACCCAGGATTTAATGGAGCTTGAAGGCTGGGATCCGTTTAACGTAACCGAAGATTGCGATCTGGGAATAAGAATTTTTAAGTGCGGCTTTAAAACCGCAATTATTGATTCTGTTACCCTCGAAGAAGCTAATAGTAGGATAAATAACTGGCTAAGGCAAAGATCGCGCTGGATAAAAGGCTATATGCAGACCTACTTGGTGCATATGCGCCAGCCACTAAAGCTTATAAAAGAGAATGGCATCCACGCTTTTATTTTTCAGCTGATTGTCGGCGGCAAAGTGGCTTTTATGATAATTAATCCCCTACTCTGGATAACTACTATTTCCTATTTTACTTTTAATTCCATAACCGGGCCGACGATTGAATCTTTATTTCCGCCTTCTATTTTTTATTTAGCCACAACTTCTTTAATTCTGGGAAATTTTTTGTATATATATTACTACATGATTGGTTGCGCCCGCCGCGGTCATTGGCATCTGATCAAATACGTGTTCTTTATTCCTTTTTACTGGATTATGATAAGCTTGGCCTCGTTAATTGCCGCTTATCAGCTGTTTGTAAAGCCGCATTACTGGGAAAAAACCCACCATGGCCTGCATTTAAAAAAACGAAAAAAGCTTTTTTACTTTCCTGGCTTAACGCGGCGGCTATCTGCGCTTAGACTACCCTCGTTTAATTTTATTAAAATTAATTTTAAAAAGCTAAATCCTAAATTATTTAAGCTATTATTTTCCGGCGAGATGGTATTTATTGCCGGCTTGATGATATCTAATGTTATTAACTTTGTTTTTAACGCCTACTTGGGTAGAGTTTTGTCTTATGCCGAATTGGGACTGGTCACTTTGATTAATACTTTATGGTATTTGACCATGATTTTTGTTAATTCTTTTGCCGCGACCGTAAACGCGAAAGTGTCTTATCTCTTGGGCAAAAAGAATAAGCAGTCCGGCGCCGCCTACCGCCAAGCCATGTTAAAAAAGGCAATGGGAATTGTGCTTGCATTCTCTTTTGTATGGATACTGGCGGTTCCCTATTTAACAAAATTCTTTAATATTAATAGTTTTATTGTTCTATTATTATTTTCTCCGGTTTTTACTTTCGGAATAATGATCGCCACTAACCGCGGCTACTTGCAGGGAATATTCAAGTTTAAATACTCGGCCTATCTTTACGTTTTTGAATCAATAATAAAATTAGGAGCGGCCGCGGTTCTGGTTACCCTTGGTTTAAGCCATTGGGTCCATGCCGCTATACCCCTGTCCATTATCGGCGCGGCGCTTCTCTCAATTCTTCTTGCCAAAAAAGAAACTCCGGAATTTACTCCTCTAAAAAGCTTGTCATTTCCCAAAAAATTTTTAACCGCCTCGTTAATGACCAACGTTTCCGCCATGGTTTATTTAAGCGTTGATATGCTTTTGGTAAAGCATTTCTTGTCTCCGGAAATTGCGGGTAAATACGCCCTGCTTTCGCTAGCGGGAAAAATGGTTTTCTTTTTAGGGGCTTTGCCGAGCATGTTTTTGATGAGTTTTATCAGCAAAAAAGAGGGACAACAAGGTGATCCCAAAAAAATATATAAAAATATTTATATTTTAACTTTTCTGCTTACCGGCGTAAGCGTAATTTTTATCGGCCCGCTTGGCTATTTCTTTATCCCGCTTCTGTTTGGCCAAAAAGCTCTGGCCATAACCCAATATCTTTTAACTTATTCGCTGGCGATCGGTATTTTTACCATAGCTAACGCCGTAATATTATACCATCTGGCCCGCCGCCATTATGCGTTTAGCTTTGTTTCTTTATTTAGCTCTATTCTTTTAATTTTAGGGATTAGCTTATGGCACAATTCAATCGGCGAAGTTGTAAATGTAATATTTATAATAAGCACCGGCACTTGGCTTGTTATTGAAGCCATGCACGCGATTGATAAGCGTGCGGTCTTTTTAAAACGCGGATTTGTTGATCTTTTGGGCGCTTTCCAAAAAGATTGGACAATGCCGAAAACCGCTAGCCCTAAATTAAAAAATATTTTAATTTTTAATTGGCGTGATACACACCATAAATTTACCGGCGGAGCCGAAACCTATATTCAGGAAATTTCAAAATTATGGGTTAAAGACGGCCACGGAGTAACGATCTTTTGCGGCAATGACGGGCATTCGCCGCGCAATGATATTGTTGAAGGCGTAAAAATAATAAGACGGGGCGGTTTTTACCTGGTATATGTCTGGGCGTTTTTATATTACATCCTGCGCTTGCGGAAAAAATATGACATTATAATCGACTGTCAAAACGGCATTCCTTTTTTTACTCCGCTTTACGTAAAAAAACCAATATATTGCTTAATGCACCACGTGCACCAGGAAGTGTTCCGTAAATCGCTTAACAAGCCCTTGGCCATGCTGGCGATGTTTTTAGAAAAAAAATTAATGCCGCTGGTATATCGCAGTATCCCATTTATCACGGTATCCGAGTCAAGCAAAAAAGAAATGCTGGCTATCGGCTTGGGCAAAAAAGAAATCCATATTGTCCACCCCGGCATAAATTCTACCGAGCTATTTCCCGGCGCAAAAAGCGCGGAGCCGCTTGTGCTCTACCTCGGGCGCTTAAAAGCGTATAAATCAATTGACAATTTAATAAAAGCATTTAAAACAGTGGCCGAAAAAATACCGCGAGCCAGACTTGTAATCGCCGGCAGTGGCGAAGAGAAAAACCGACTAAAAGAACTTGCCCGTAATTTAGGACTTGATATAAACGTTACTTTTACCGGCAGAGTAAGCGATGAAAAAAAATTATCGCTCTTGCAGCATGCTTGGGTTTCGATTAATCCTTCCTACATGGAAGGCTGGGGCATAACAACGATTGAGGCCAATGCCTGCGGCACCCCGGTAATCGCTTCCGATGTTCCCGGACTAAGGGACTCGGTAATTAATCCTCATACCGGCTTTTTAGTGGAATACAATAATATAAATAGCTTATCGGAAAAAATAATAAAATTAATAAACGACCGGCCTCTGCGCGAAGAAATGAGCCGGGCCGCGCTTGAATGGTCAAAAAAATTCAATTGGCAGCAAAGCAGCCGCCATTTTTTCTCTTTTCTCGATTACGACCATTACAAATCCTGGATGAATAATAAAATACGCTATCATATATATGAAGAAAAAACAAAGCCAAGCGAATAATCTTTCCATAGTTTTTTTGGATTTTGACGATATTAAAAATCCTTTGCTTAATGCCGGCCAGGCCCGTTCAACTTACGAAGTAGGTAAACGCTTGGCAGAAAAAGGGCATGATGTAACCGTTATTTCTTCGGGCTTTCCGGGAAGCAAAGACAGGATAGAAGCCGGTATAAAATACCGGCATATCGGCTCTCGTAGCCGGGTTATTCGGCTTAACAATCTAATTTACATATTATTAATGCCGCTCGCCGTTAGAAAAATTCGCGCCGATATTATATTGGAATGCTTTACGGCTCCAATCTCCACTTTATTTACGCCCCTGTACACAAAAATTCCGGTAGTAGCCAAACCAACCTCTTTTGAAGCAGAACGATTTGCCCGGCGCTACTTACTGCCATTTAATATTATTGAGAAGCTGGGCTGTAGATTTTATAAATATTTTATTCCGGCCAACGATTATCACGAAAAAAAAATGAGGAAATACGCCCCGAATATTATTAGCCGCCTGATTCCGGAAGGAGTTGATAATGAATATTTTAATATCGAAAAAAAATCGCCAAAGCATATATTATTTCTGGGCCGTTTGGATATCGGGCAGAAAGGCATTGATTTATTACTGCAAGCTTACGCCAACGTAAAAAATAATATAAAATGGCCTTTAGTTATCGCCGGTAATGGCCCGGATGAAGAAAAAACTAAAAATTTAATTAATAAGTTAGGGTTGAATAGCCGAGTGTCAATGATTGGCCCGGCTTATGGAGAGAAAAAAAACCACGTGATTGCCGAAACATTATTTGTCGCCCTGCCTTCGCGGCATGAAGGTTTTTGCCTCTTTGCCCTGGAAGCTTTAGCGGCCGGGATTCCGCTCGCGGCCTTTGATATACCCGGCATTTCCTGGATTAACTCCGCGGCGGCGCGCAAAGCAACCCCTTTTAATACGCGCGAATACGCGGAAACACTGGTAAAGTTATCTAACAACTCTGAACTGCTTGATAAAATGGGCCTAGCGGCCGAAGAACTGGCAGAAAAATTTACCTGGGAAAAAACCGCACAAAAATATGATAATTTTTTTAGGGAAATAATTAAAAATGAATATGAATAATTTAAAAACTAACAATAAAATGACCACAGTCACAGTCGGAATTCCTGCATATAACGAAGCGGATAATATTGCCTATCTTTTAAAGGATCTGCTCGGGCAAAAGCAAGCGGATTTTAAGCTGGAAAGAATTATTGTTATTTCCGATGGCAGCAGCGATAATACTGCTGAAATCGCGCAAAAATCCGGCAATAAAATAATAAAAGTAATTAACGGCCGTATTAGAAAAGGAGTAGCCATGAGGTTAAATCAAATTATCTCAATCGCGGA
>QMNH01000072.1 GCA_003647675.1 Candidatus Falkowiibacteriota bacterium
GTTTACCGCGGGATCAAAAACATTACTGAATATACAAAGCTGACTGTGACGCAATCCATGCACAAAGTAAGCAACTTTCTCTCCTGCTCTTAGTGTCACTTGGCGAAACACTTCTTTGAATGAAAGGGCAATGGTTACGCAATTTCAGCAAAACTTTGGCCAAAAGCAGACAGAAGAAAGTGTCATAAGTGTATGTGTTGAGTGTGAAGATAAGAAGTCAATCAAAATGGGCTTTTTTGCTCAATTAGTAAAATGAGGAAAAGAGAAATTTTAAACATATAAAGGGGTTTTGTTTATTCAAAATCCCTTTTTTATTTGTTTAATAATTGTGGTATAATATTAGTATAAATATTTATTATGATGGATTTAAAAAATTATATAATATTAATTTCAGCATTGATTAATTTGTTTTTAGGAATAACGGTATATTTAAAAGGAAGAGACAAGACGATAAATAAAGTATATTTTGTTCTTGCCGCTAGCGTATTTTATTGGGGGGTGAGCATGGTGTTATATCGAGCGGTTGCTACTATTGAGATGTCAGTACTTTTTTGCAGAATTTTATATACTGCACCAATTTTTATTGTTGGGAGTTTTTTATATTTTAGTTATATTTTTCCTAGTAGCATAAAACAAGTAAAGAAAGTAGTTACCTTAATAATTATTATTTTAAGTTTTTTGTTTTTTTATCTTTCTTTGTTTACTAACTCTATTGTTAATGATGTAATTTTACGAATAGACAAAGAAAAAATAATTAATTTTGGAGCAGCATATTTTCTTTATTCGATTTATATTTCAGGCTTTTTTGTTTGGGGATATGTTAATTTAATAAAGAAAAGGATTAGAAGTAGTGGCATTGTTAGGGCTCAATTAACTTATGTTTTTTTAGGAACTTTTATTGCCTCTACTTTAGGAATGGTAACAAATTTAACTCTTCCTACTTTTGGATATTTCGAATTTAATTGGGCGGGGCAAATTTTGTCTTTATTTATGGTTGTATTCATTGCTTACGCAATTATCCGCCATCGTCTTATGGACATAAAAATGGTAATGAGGAGATATTCGGTTTATACAGTTTCTTTAGCAACAATTATAATATTATTATTCAGCCTAGGGTGGACACTTAATAAATTATTCCCCGAGTTTATATTCTGGAACGATACAATAATATTAATTTTTGCCATCACTATCTTTCCGGCCGTAAAGAATTATTTTTATAAAACAGCCAATAAATATTTTTTCTCCTCCCTCTACGACAGTCGCGAAGTCATTGCCGGGATAAGCGATAAATTAAGAAGAACCCTGGACGTAAATATTATATTTGATTATATATTTGAAACTATTAATGATGCTTTTCATGTTAAATCATTCGGCATATTAAGATATCGGGAAGGAAAAGACGTTTATGTCGCGCAATACAATAAAGGCTTTAATATAAAATGGCAGCAAGAATTCAAAAGCAACAAGGAATTGCATGAAATTTATATTAAGAAAAACCAGACTTTGATTTTAGAAGAAGCCAGAAGCAAGTATTATAATAACAAAACCAAAGATACAATAGACATGCTGACCGGATTAAACATAGACATATTGACCCCGCTTAACGTAAAAGACAAAACCGTCGGTCTGCTCGCGCTCGGGCCGAAAGAATCCGGGGATATGTATAACGACGAAGATCTGCAGGTTTTGGAAATAATCGGCGCCCAGGCCGCGATTGCCATAGAAAATGCTTTGCTGTTTGAAGAAACCAAGCAGTTCGGATTAAAGCTGGAAAAAGAAGTAAAAAAAGCTACCGGCGATTTAAGGAAAGCGAACGTAAAATTAACAAAATTAGACGCGGCCAAAAGTGAATTCATTTCCATTGCCTCGCACCAATTGCGCACGCCGCTGACTATTATTAAAGGTTATATATCCATGATCCTGGAAGGCAGTTTCGGCGAACTGACCGAGGGCGAAGAAGATTCGCTGGAAAAAGTATATGAGTCAAACGAACGGCTGATCCAGTTGGTGGAAAATCTTTTAAATATATCCCGCATAGAGTCCGGGCGCCTGCAGTTTAACTTTGAAAGAATGCAGCTTGAAATTTTAACCCATAGCGTATGCGAGGAGCTGGAAACTTCAGCCAAAAAGAAAGGCGTCAAGCTGGTACTGAAAGCGCCGAAAAAAACTTTGCCGGCCATAAAAATTGACCAGGAAAAAATCAGGCAGGTAATTATGAATTTAATTGACAACGCCATTAAGTACACCAAAAAAGGCACAGTTACTATTTACGTAAAAAAAATTAAGCCGTCCGGATTGAAAGGGATTGAAGAAGGAATCGAATTCAGCGTAGCCGACAGCGGTATGGGTATTACCCGGACCGATCTTCCTAATTTATTTAAGAAATTTTCCCGCGGCACCGACACCTCATTGGTCCATACCGAAGGCACCGGCCTCGGACTATTCGTCGCCAAGCAGATGATAGAAGCTCACCACGGCAAGATTTGGGCAGAGAGTAAAGGGGACGGGAAGGGGAGTAGGTTTTGTTTTGTCTTACCGATAGCATAATGCGAATCTACGAATATATGCGAATATGGCGAATACGAATTATGCGAATAAATAAACCGTTGCGCGCTAACTATTTTATAAACAAACATCTTTAACTTGCTATGGAAAAAATTATTTATAAAGAGATTTCATATAAAATTAATGGATTATTATTTAAAACTCACAGAGAGCTTGGACATCTAAGAAACGAAAAACAGTATGCTGACTATTTTGAAAAATTATTAATCTCGGAAAAAATTAAATACATTAGAGAATATCGATTTGATGATAAAACTTATGGCAATGGAACAATTAGATGTATTTGTGATTTTATAATAGACGATAAAATAATATTGGAATTCAAAGCTAAGGATTATTTAACAAAACAAGATTATTTTCAGGTTAAAAGATATTTGATTACTTTAAACATTAAATTGGCAATAATAGTAAACTTTCGACAAAAAAGATTGTCGCCAAAAAGAACACTAAATAGCGAATATTTCAATAATAAATAATTCGCATAATTCGAATTCGCCATATTCGCATATATTCGCGGATTCGCATTATATAAACTAAATTCAAATTTCCAAGTTGTAGCCAATCATACTAACAGCGGTATTAATACTTTAATTTTAATAAATAATTCGCATAATTCGAATTCGCTATATTCGCATTATATTAGTTATGCAGAAAATACTAATAATTGAAGACGAAAGATATTTGCTTGAATTATACAGGATGAAATTTGAGCGGGAAGGTTTTAAGGTAGTGGCGGCCGAAGACGGCCGGGAGGGAATAGCGGCTGCGATAAAAGAACAGCCGGATTTAATTCTGCTTGATATTGTTATGCCGGGAATGAACGGTTTTCAGGTTTTAAATAAGTTAAGAGAAAATAAAAAAACAAAGCATTTAAAGATATATATATTTTCTAATTTAGGGCAGGCAGATGAAATAAAGGCCGGTTTTGAGCATGGGGCCGACGGTTATATGGTAAAAGCGAATTTAACTCCCGGACAGGTCGTGGATCGGGTCAGCCTGGCCTTGTCAGCTAACCAAAAAAAGAAAAAAAATACAATAAATAATAAAAAGAAGACAGTTCCGGAAAATAAAGAAAAAAACGGGAAAAGCGTATTAATTATTGAAGATGAAAAAGTTATTATTGATATGTATAAAATGCGTTTGGAAAATGAGGGCTACGCGGTAGAAGTAGCGGACAACGGAGCCTGGGGCCTTAAATTGGCAAAAAAGGAAAAATTTGATATTATAATTATGGACATGGTTATGCCGGCCATGAACGGATACCAGATGCTTAAAGAAATAAAAAAAGAATCCAAGAATAAGAAGACTCCGATTATAGTTTTATCTAATAGCGCCCAGGATGAAGATATTAAAAAGGCGAAAAAACAAGGCGCTGATTTATATTTATTAAAATCATCAATTACGCCGGCAAAATTAGCCAAAAGAATAGAAGAATTAATAAATAAATAAAATAATAATTATGGCGATTACAGTAGACCAAAACACGTGTATCGGCTGCGGGGCATGCGTTTCTTTGTGCCCAAACGGTTTTAAATTAAATGACCAAGGCAAGTCCGAAACTATTAATCAAGGCGATATTGATTGCGCGAAAAACGCAGCTGAAAGTTGTCCAGTGCAATCAATAAAAGTTGATTAATATAATTTTATTTAAAAAACAATTCCGCAGCCGCGAAGTTGTTTTTTATTTTATGAAATGTTAAAGTCTAGGTATGTTAAATTTGGATAAGGTAAAAAAATTGAAAATTCCCCAAACATCCGGGTCTTATCAGTTTAAAAATAGAACCGGGGATATTATCTATATCGGTAAAGCCGCGAATTTACGCTCGCGGGTTTTTTCATATTTTCAAAAAGGCGCGAATCATTCGCCCCTCAAGCGCGCTTTACTGAAAGAAATTAGCAGTATTGAATGGATTAAAACCGACAGCGAAATAGAAGCCTTGCTTTTGGAAGCGAATTTAATAAAAAGGCATCAGCCGAATTTTAACGTTTTAATGCGGGACGACAAGCGCTATGCTTATATAAAAGTATCAACTGAAGATGAAATTCCGGGAGTGTTTATTACCCGAAAAATTGAAAAGACGGGAAAATATTTCGGCCCATTCACGAATATGACCGCCGTAATTGAAACCCTGAAAGCGATAAGAAAAATTTGGCCGTATTGCACGGAAAGAAAAATAAAGAAAAAACCGTGTTTTTACGCTCAAATCGGCCGTTGTAGCGGAGTTTGTGGCGGCCAATTAAATATTAAAGAGTATGAAGAAAAAATTGTTAAGCCGATTATTTTATTTTTAGAAGGAAAGAAGCGAAAAATAATTAAGAATTATGAATTAAGAATAAAAAATATGTCCGCCCGGAGCGGATTGGATTCTGGCCAGGAAAAAGAATTAAGCAATTTAAAATATTTGATGCTCAACATGAAAAATGCTTTAGAGCACGCTAATATTTTAAGCCTATCGGAAAAGTACGCAGCTGACGTAATTGAGCTGGCAAAAGAACTTGTTTTACCTAAAGTTCCAAATCGGATAGAGGGATATGACATATCTAATATCTTCGGGCAGGAGGCGGTCGGAGCGATGGTGGTATTTAAGGGCGGAGAGCCGGACAAAAATGAATATAGGAAATTTAAAATAAAATTGTCCGAGGGCAGGGCTAATGACACTTTTATGTTGAGAGAAATGCTGGAGAGAAGGTTAAGACATTCCGCAGCGCCTAAAGCCCTGTCGGACTCAAGGCCCGACAGGGCTTTAGGCGCTGCCAGAGCAATTGATAATTGGCCGTTGCCGGATTTAATTATTATTGACGGCGGCAAGGGGCAGTTGAATGTGGCTGTGCGGGTACTGAAAAAAACAAAACTTGACATACCCTTGTTGGCGATTTCAAAAGGGAAGGGTCTGCGGTCGGCGCGGGCACCGGATAAAATATTTTTTCCGGGAGAAAAAAAACCGCTGGAATTGCCCTTGGCCTCGCCGGCGCTTCATATAATAAAAAGAGTGCGCGATGAAGCGCACCGTTTGGCGATTTCTTATCATAAACTGCTCAGGAAGAAGAATATGTTA
>QMNH01000073.1 GCA_003647675.1 Candidatus Falkowiibacteriota bacterium
CCTTTTTTTGCTTTTATTTTTTCGTTTAAAATCTTACTAATTTCTTTATCTCCCCGCTCCATCCAGTCAAACCCGGTCGGAGAAACCAATATCTGATACCAAAGCTGCTCGCCTTTTCTTAGGCTGCTGTATAGATCCATTAGCGACGCCATCGGATCCTTAAATTGGGTCTCCGGTCTGCCCGCTAACTGCGATTCAAATTCACTGTAAGTTTTAAAAGGATACATGTCATTTTTGGTAAAAATAAATTCGGCTCCCCATATATCATATTCATCGTCCGGGTATTTGCGCGGTATGCCTTCTGTATAATCATTAACTTCGGTAATTTCCGCGTCAGGATATTGGGAATATACCGCGGTTTCCACCAAATTACGAAAAAACTCCGGCGTTCTGATTAAAAATTGGGTATAACCGTCAATACTGACTATTTCAAAACTAAAACTTAACTGATAATAACCCAACCAATACTTTTCAAGCAACGTTAAAGTCCCGTGGGCGCCGCCAAAATAAGTAAAAATATTTTCTACGGCTTTTAACGATTGCTCGTTTCCCCGCGGAATATCTATAGCCAGCAATATTTTTTTTATCTTCGCGCCCCATTTATTTTGGATATAATAAATCCAAACTTCTTTTGCTCCCCATAGCATAACAATTACTATCGGTATCCAACCCACGTTGATTAAAGTTTTTAGCACTATTTGGTCAGCCGGCAATTGAAAAAAATTATATAGCGGCGCTAAATCAAGTGTCATATTGATTATAAAATATTAATATTTTTTTACTGCAATATTCTCCTCTTTAAATTCTAGAGACTTAGAATTATTATACCACATTTATCCTTTTAAAACCAACAAAAAAACAGATAAATTAATCTGCCTTTTTTATTTAATCTAAAATTTATTTATATACTATTTATATAATATTTTCCTTCGTTTTTTTTAAATTTATCCTTATTCATTAATGCTAAAATTATGGTCGCCTTTTTTACCAATCTTTTCTCAAGGACTTTATTAATAATTTCTTCTCTGGTGATCGGCTCGCTTTCATTGTTTAAAATTTCTTCAATAACTTCCGCTACGGTACCGCTCTTATAGCCCCATTCTTTTAAACCGTATAAACCGCGGCCGACTAATATATATTTATTATCAAGTATCAATTCATTATGTACCGTTGCCGCGTTAGCTTTTTTGGCGTCAAATTCAATTTTATTTATCATATCGGCAATTTCGGCAAAATGAATCGGTTTTCCGTGATTTTTTAATACCAAATAAATTTTATCATTAATGGTTTTGGGCTTTATTTCGCGCCAATTATGAACGCCCCAATGACCAAATTTATTTTGATTAATTTTTTTTGAAGTCTTTAATACCGAATAGATGATTTTATTATTATTGATCAATTCGGTTTGTTCCTCAAATAAACCAGACTTCAATGTTCTCGCAACATCAAGACTGCTTTCAATTTCCAACTTTTCTATATGTTTTTGATAATTTTTAAATTCCTTAATAAAATTTATTAATTCCCGGGTAGCATGTATTTTCTTGGCTTCTGCCATAAATTCATATAATTCAGCGGCTAATTCTTCCAAATAATCCAGGTCTTGATATTTTAATTTATAAGCATTTTTAAAATATTTAGAATTAATCAACTCTTCAAACTCGGTATGTAGTAATTTAGTAATTAAAAAATTTAAATAATTTTTATGGATTAATTCGCTTTCACCTTCAGACTTATAACCGTTTAATGAAAAAGTAACTAAAATATTCAGCAAATATTCTTTTTCCATTAATCCGCCATGCTCTTCTAATAACTGTACAATTACTTTTTTTAAAATATTTATATAATCATCTAGATTTTGCAGCTGCTGCAATTTTTTAACACTAGTTGTTTCAATCTGCCTAATTCTTTCGCGCGTAAGCTTATGGGCACTGCCAATGCTTTCCAGAGTTTCTTTCCCACTGCCATGCAGGCCGTAGCGGCGAATAAGAACGTCTTTCTCGCGATCTGACAATTCGCTGAATAAATTATTAATTATTTCAACCGCGTCAAGTTTGGCTACCTCTTCCGCTTTTTGGTTATCAATAATTTTATCTAATATTGAAATATTTTGCATAGCATAATATCGGCGTTCCAAGGCATGGGATGCTTGCCACGCTAATTAATTGAATTATATCCAAAAAAATTGTTTAATAAATTAACAGTTAATAATATAGCATGAAATTTTATAAAAGTCAAGCCTGTATAGCTTTTACTTTTTTAAAATTAATAATATTTACCTAAATATAAATATTTTAACTAATATTAAATAAAAAAACTTTAAGTTATTCTTAAAGCTTTTTAAAAAATATAAATTATTTTTTTAGAAAAAAAATAAAAAAATATTTTATCCTAAATTCTACTAAAACCCAAAAAATTCTATTTCTTCCTGTAGTTGCAAGCCGAATTTTGTCCGTACTTGCTGTTTTATATAACTTATCATCATAATAACTTCTTCTGCTGTGCCTTTGCCTGTATTTACAATGAAATTAGCGTGTTCCAGACTTATTTTTATCCCACCGATTGATTTTCCTTTTATTCCGGCCTTGTCGATTATTAATCCGGCGCTGATTTTGCCTTCACGGCCGATATGAGCCTTAAATTCCCTATTAAATAAAATTTCATTATTATTTTTAACATACTCCGGCTCCAAATTTTTAAAAACCGAGCCCGCGCTTGGCAAATTAGGATACCTTTTTTTTCTAAAATTTATTGATTTTTCCACTAAAACTTGTATATCCTTAGCTGGTTTTACCTTGAGCCGCAAAACAGCGCTCCATATTAAATAATTATTGTTTTCTTTAAAAATACTTTGCCGATAACCGAGCTTGCACATCCGATTACTAAAAATATCGAATTTTTTATTTTTTATACTAAAAAACTCAACTGTTTCTATGGTATCAGCCATTGATGTTCCAAAAGCTTCGGCATTACCCCTAATCGCTCCGCCGATCGTCGCGCGCGGTATTCCGGATGACCACTCCAGGCCTGATAAATTATTACTGACAGCTAAACTACAGGCACGGGCCAAAGTAGCGCCAGCGCCGCATTCCAGTCTTTCTCCCCTAATCACAGCCAATTCATTCTTCATTACCATTACTAATCCGTCAACTCCGGCATCAGGTATTATAAGGTTACTGCCCCCGCCCAGAATGTAAACTTTTATTTTTTCCTTCTTTGCCCACGCAAAAGCCTCTTCAATATCATTTTTTTCTTTAATTTCCAAATAATACCTTGCCGGTCCGCCAATCCGGTAGGTAGTTAAAGGCGCCAAGAAAATATTTTCTTTTATTTTTTCTTTTATCATATATAAATATTTTCTTATTATTTATCTCCAACTAATTTTTCCCCAATTCGAAAAACATCACCAGCGCCCATTAAAATAACCACATCATCTCTTTCTATATTATTACGTAAATACTCCTCGCATTTTTTTAAGGTAGGAATATATTTTACTATTTGTTTTTTTGCCTGCCCCGAGCTTGTCGAATGGATTTTTTTGTTTTTTTGTTTTTTTATAAGTTCAACCAAGTCCCGACTATGCACTCCACCATGCTCCTCTCTGGCGCTGCCGTATATATCTAATACGATAAGTTCATCAATGCCGCTAAAACTTTCGGCAAAATCATTAAACAGAGCTTTGGTTCGGGTAAAGGTATGGGGATGAAATACTACGACTAGCCTATTATTTTTATATATTTCCCTAGCGCCGGCTAAAGTGGTTTTGATCTCGGTCGGATGATGGGCGTAATCGTCTATTATTGCCGCCCCCCGAAAATCCCCCATTATTTCCATGCGCCTAGCCGTACCTTTAAATTCTTCCAAATATTTTCTTATAATATGCAAATCAACGCCCAGCTCTATGGAAGCGGCTATCACGGCCAGCGCATTTAAAATATTATGCCTACCTATCAATCTAATGGAAAAATCTCCCAATTCACTGTCTTTGACTTCTTCGTCTTCTTCGTGGCTGTTGGTAAAACCGGATACTCCCAATTTTACTTTAAAATACTGCTTTTCTCTGTCCTGTCTAATGTCATATGCTACATAATCCGCATTTTCTTTTATGGCATAGCTTATTACTTTACATAGCGTATTTACGCTGGCTATTTTTCTAATTATCGGATCATTAAAGTTAACTGCTAAAAAACCGGATTTGGGAATTTTTTTAATAAAATCTATAAATACCTGTTTATATTCTTCTTCGGATGGAAAAAAATCCGGATGGTCATAATCAATATTATTTAATATTACCGCCCTAGGATTAAAGTGCTTCAATTTATTCTGGTACTCGTCAGCCTCAACAACAAGAAGCTCGGATTTTCCAATCAGGCTTGTGCCGTTAAACTGCGGTACCGAAGCTCCGACCATAACACTCGGACTTTTACCCGCGCCCTCTAAAACATAACCGAGCCAGGCAGTTGTCGTGGTTTTCCCGTGCGAGCCAACAACAGCCACCCCGTATTGTTCGTTAAAAATAGCCCCTAAAGCCTCGGCATATGTGACAATTTTTATTTTCCCTTCCAAGGCCTTTGCAACTTCAACATTAGTTTTCGCGTTATAAGCGGTAGAATAAATAATAAGGTTCGCGTCTTTTGGCATGTTGGCCGCGTTAAAACCTTCGATTACTTTTATGCCTGAATTCTTCAATACTTTATCGGTCATAAAAACTTCTTTAGTGTCAGACCCTATTACTTCATTGCCCTTGGCGCTCAAAAACTGCGCCAGCATAGTCATTCCAACGCCCTTAATACCGATCATATATATTTTTTTTATTTTCTTGAATAACATTTAATTTTTTATCTTAAATTCATTTACTTTTTTTAAAATTTTTTCCTCGTTCATAGTTGTTGATTTTCTATTTCTTACAATTATTTTTCCATTAATTACTACATTTTCCACATCACCGGAATTCGCGGAGTAGACAATATGAGAATATGGATCATATATCGGAGTAAGATGCGGTTTATCTAAATTAATAGAAATAATATCTGCTCGCTTACCAACTTCGAGCGAACCAATTATATCTTCCATGCCAAGGACGCGGGCTGCGTCTATTGTGCTCATTCTTACTACTTCTCTGGCGCTCAAAGCTGTCGGATCAAGCTTATCAACTTTATGAAGCAAAGCACAAACCTTCATCTCGTCAAATAAATCCAAAGTGTTATTACTGGCCGCCCCGTCAGTGCCTAGGCCGACCGTAATTTTCATTTCTTGCATCTTATTTACCGGCGCTATACCGGAAGCTAATTTCATGTTGCTGATAGGATTATGACTGACCTTTACATCTCTTTTTTTATATATTACCAGGTCTTCATCGTTGAGCCAGACGCTGTGAGCGGCAATAGTTTTGCCGCTAAGCAATCCCAAGTCGTCAAGATACTTTACAGGTGATTTTTTGTTTTTCTTAAAAGAATTTTCTACTTCCTGCCTGGCTTCGCTTATATGAATATGGATTGGTAAATTATATTTTTCGGCTATTTTTTTTGTTTTCAACAAAGTTTCCTTGGAGCAAGTATAAATTGAATGGGGCTGCGCCGACACATTAATTAATTCATC
>QMNH01000074.1 GCA_003647675.1 Candidatus Falkowiibacteriota bacterium
AAAAGAATAAATCGGGTGATGAAAATATTCGGTATTAAGCCATATCGCCGAAAAACTAAAAAATGGCGTAAAAACAAGAATAAATCAGGCTCCAGGTTTCCTAATCTGCTCATTACTAATTTTCCGTCATATCCAAACCATATTTGGGCAAGCGATTTTACACATATTGAATTTCAAGGCAAATGGGTATATTTAGCAACGATCATTGATTTATTCACGAGAAAAATAGTCGGGTTTAGTGTTTTACTTAATCATTCAAATCAATTAGTAATTAACGCCCTGCTAAATGCAGTCAACAAACACCCAATGGCAGAAATTATTCATTCTGATCAGGGTTCTGAATATATTTCAAAAGATTATGTTAATTTATGCTACAATTTAGAGATAAAACAATCAATGAGTAATCCGGGCTGTCCTTGGGAAAACGGTTATCAGGAGTCATTTTACAGTCAATTCAAAATAGACCTAGGAGATCCGAACAGATTTGAGAATTTAGGCGAACTAATCTATAATATTTATCAAACAATTTATATATATAACAACGAAAGGATCCATTCTAAATTAAAAATGCCGCCCGTTTTATATGGACAGCAATATGAGTTAACTAAAGTCTTAGACAAAAATGTCTAAAAAATGGGTACCTTCCACCTTGATATTCTGCGACAAATTGCCTGAATTTATGTTTAGGCAAGAACCCTAGTAATTGGTTGAAAATAGTATTAGAATAATGCATAGAGAGAACCTTTAAGTTAATAATTAGAGCAACAATCTAATTATACCTAAACTTAGAGGTTTTTTCTATTTTGGGAGATTTTTAACCGGACACTAGTGATGGTTTGGAACCTAGCTTGACAACGAATATCTAATATGATTTAATGATATTTCTATTATATGATATAGCGTTTAATCCAAACAAAACAAAAGGAGGTTCTGAAATGCCCGATGTTAACTTGAACGAAATGATAGTTACAAATGAAGAGTTTATGGAAGTAATGCACGAAATTATTTTCAATGAATACGAAGATCAACTTCGTAAAATCCAGAAAATGACCGGTGCCAGCAATGAGGACACCGATGCGGCCATCAAGGAATGTGATGAAAAAATGAAGCAGGCTTTTTTTGATGCCGGCAACAAACTCGATCCGAGCAGGTAGCCTTGCTCGAAAGCAAAATTTTATAATGGAGTAGAGATTCTTTCTCACTCCATTTTTATTTTGTTCCATTTCTCTAATTTTCGCACAATCAGGTTCCCACCTCGTCCAATCCGACCCACAACCTAAAAATCGCCAGAAATGGCGATTTTTGTTATAATTAAAGGAAGATTATAATTATTAAAAAATGAGAAACAAGGTAAATTGGCGAAAATTAATTTTTATTTTTGCGGCAATATTTTTTATTTTTGTAATATTTTTACCGGCGGTTTTTATCTTGTCTAACATTCTGCATGGTGGAGCAATTTTGAATTGGCAAATATTCAAAGCAGTGCTAATCTCGTTTTTTATTGGATTGGTGGTTCTATTAATTGACCTTGCGTTCGGCTTACCTCTGGCTTGGGTGTTGGCTCGTAGTCGTTCAAAGATGGCTCGTTTAGTTGATAGCTTGATTGATCTGTCGCTGGTAATGCCCACTGCCGCTTTAGGGTTATCCGTTTATTTATATTGGGGAGAAAAAATTGGTTTGGCTCGTTTATTTGGATTAAAAGAGGGTTTGTTTGACAAGGGGATAATGATGATAATTTTGCTCCACGTAGTTTTTACCATACCTTATATTATTCGGTCAATTAGCGCCGCTATTAGGCAGATAGAAGACAGTTACACGGAAGCGGCTGTTACTCTAGGAGCTTATCCTTTTACTTCGTTTCGCACTATCTCTTTACCCTTATTCCGCGATGGCATAATCAATGGTTCGATCTTGGCTTTTACCAGAAGTTTGTCCGAGACCGGTGCCACTATGATGGTGGCCGGTTTAGTTAGCACCGCGCCGGTTCTCGCTGTGAATTTGAAAAATGCAGGAGAATTGCCACAAGCCATTGGCCTAAGCATGATTTTGATTGCCTCTGCAATATTCATATTAATTGGCGCCAAAGCCATGTTGGGACAAAAAACTATTAACTTGGACCATGTTTATCCGCGGCTAGAGAAACGGATCGGGAAGTTAACAATTCCCCGCAATTTAATGATTGGTCTATTTTTTATTTTTGTAATATTTTTACCGACTATTTTTATAATCCTGTATTCGTTTGGAAATTGGGAGGCAGTATTTTCGGAAACTATAATAAAAAGTATTATTATTTCTTTTGCTGTAGCTTTTGTTGTTACGGTTATAAATTTAATTTTTGCCCTGCCCTTGGCCTATATGATTGCCAGAAGCAAAAGTTTTTTTGGCAAACTTTTTGATTCGATGAATGAAATCGTCCTTTTAGTGCCGACCAGTGCTTTGGGGATATCCCTGGTTTTGTTCTGGAGTAATTTTTTATCATTTGAATATATAATCTTGATTTTAACGCATCTATGTTTTTCCTTCCCATTATTATTAAAACCTTTAGTGGTGGCTTTTCGTGATATTCCCTTGGACTTGGAAGAGGCGGCTCATTCCTTAGGGGCTAATTCAAAGCAAGTTTTAAAGACTATTCTTTTCCCTTTGGTTATTCCGGCTATTATTGCCGGCTCTATAATGGCGTTTATGCGCAGTTTATCGGAGACCGGTGCTACTTTGGCTGTTAGCAGCCAGATACAAACCGTGCCGGTATTAATAGTTAACTTGGTTCAGGACGCGAAGTTCGGTCAAGCCGCTTTTATTTCCACCCTTCTTTTTGCCGTTGCCTTATTGTTCCTATTGATATTAAAATATTTTACATATCGCAAGAATCATTAAATTATAATAATATGCCAAAAGTGGAAATTATAGGTTTAACCAAAAAATTCAAATCAGCCAAAGACGAAGAAATATTGGCTTTGGATAATTTGAATTTGAATATCCCGTCTAAAAAATATTCGACTCTTTTAGGACCTTCAGGCTGCGGTAAGACCACGCTGCTGCGGATTATTACGGGTCTAATTTCTCCTACCAAAGGGCAAGTTTTATTTAACAAAGAAGACGTTAGCTTACGACCGCCGCAGGAAAGGGATATTGGTTTTGTCTTTCAGCATTTTTCCATATTTCCGCATATGGACGTTTGGCATAATACCGCCTATGGCCCGTTAGTGCGCGGCTGGGAAAAAGAGGATATCGCCAAGGCCGTAAAAATTAATCTTAAATTAGTTGGTTTGGATGACCGCGCCAAAGCCCTGCCGCATGAGCTCTCTGGCGGCATGCGCCAGCGCCTTGGTTTGGCTAGGGCTTTGGCAACGCACGCCAAGTTATTGCTTCTCGACGAACCATTGTCGGCTCTGGATGCCAAGATTGGCGCGTATTTGCGCTATGAGTTAAGAAAAATCGTTAAAAATAATCGCCTGACCGCCATTCATGTTACTCATAACCAGGAAGAAGCCATGATGATCTCGGATAATATTATTTTAATGAGAAAGGGGCGAATTGTCCAAACCGGCAGCCCGGTAGAATTATATAATTATCCCAAGACAATTTTCGCCGCTAATTTTATTGGTAAGTGTAATTTTTTTACGGCTCGTAAATTATCCGATAATCTGATTGATATTGGAGGTCGGAAATTGGCAGTTAAAAAGAATATAAAATATGACGAAATGGTCATTGGTATCCGTCCGGAAAAGATCCATCTAAAATCTCATCCCGGTCAAGCGCTTTTTACCGGCAAGATTGATTTGATAAATTTTTTAGGGCATTTATATGAATATCGAATTAATGTCAACGGTAATATTATTAAAGCCTATAAACGAATTAAGGACGATAAGCTACCCGAGAAATACCGTGAAGGGGATAAGGTTAATTTCAGCATTTCCGGGGATGATATTTTTATTTTTCCAAAACCAAAAGACATAAAAAAAGAATTGAGCTTGGATTAGTTTACGCATAGAGTAAAGCGCCTATTACTGTATTTACTGTGAGTAGTCGTGAAAACGCGCCTGCTCATTTTTTTAATTTATGCCATTGTATTAATTCTGCTATAATTTGGCTCCAACCAAGCCCAATCCGACCCACAAAAATAAAACTACAGAGATATCTCTGTAGTTTTTATTTTAATTTATCACGGCAGTATAAAAATTTATATTTTTCTATTTTTTTAATAATTCTGCAATTTTTTATTTGAAAATTTATTATTGACAATGTATCTCAAATGAGATACAATAATGATATAAATAACTTGATTATAAATATATGAATAAATCAGCCATGATTCGGGCTCGAATCGAAGAAAAATTAAAAGAAGATGTGAATAAAGTTTTTGACAAACTTGGACTTTCTACCACAGAAGCAATCACTCTTTTCTATAAACAAATTAAGCTTCACAAAGGGCTGCCTTTTAGCGTGAAAATTCCTAATAAAATAACTAAGAAAGTTTTTGAAGAGACTGATAAAAAGAAAAATTTGATTAAAGCAGGGAAAATGGAAAATTTATTTGATAAGATTGAAATATAATGTTCACAGCGTATTTTCATAAACAATTCAAAAAAGATGTTAAAAATTGCAGAAAAGAAGGCAGGGATATAGAAGTAATCAAGTATGTTATATCACGGATACTCGAAGGTAAAAGCATTGAAAAAAATACAGGTTGCATAAATTATCGGGAATTTATAAAGATCGGTTTGAATGTCATGTTCAGCCTGATTGGTTGTTAATATTTAAAAAAGATGGAAATAATATTATTTTTGAAAGAACAGGTAGTCATTCAAAGCTGTTTAAATGATTCTTTAATCGCTTAAATAAACTTTCCCAAATAAACCGTTCGAACTTCCGAGGTTTCCGCCCCTTCTAATTCTGCCCGGCCCACATAAAAATATTCCTAATTTTGGAAATATTATTTTATTGAAAATTTTTATTTTATGTTTTTCCCGGACTTTTTTGACTTATTTAGAGTATTTTTTATTTTTTGAGAATTTATGCTATAATAAAAAAATAAAATTTAATAAAATTAAAATTGAAAAAAATTTATGAAAAAACGTTTATTTTTTCTGCTTATACCGCTAATCGCGATAATGGCCGCGGGAGTGGTAACAGCAGATAACGGACAAGGAGAAAGTAATCGGGTTTATGTTAAGAGTAATAGTAAAACTCTTAAAACACTACTTGGCAAAAAACATGATTTTGGATCTTTTTTCTCTGCCGAAAAGGGCATAAAGGTCAAGGCTCTTGAAGCGTTAGGTTTGGTTGAAACTTATCCGGTTAAGAATTTTGAGATTTTAGGTAAATTCAAAAGTGAAGCAGCCGATAAATTTGATTCCCAGAGTGATGTTGTAATACCATGGGGGGTTGGCATGGTTGGCGGCGGTTCCGGTGGAAACGGGATTACTGTGGCCGTGCTTGATACCGGAGTGGATATTAACCATCCGGACCTGGTTAATAATATTGATTTTGAACATTGTGTTGCTTTTGGCTATCGATCCTGCG
>QMNH01000075.1 GCA_003647675.1 Candidatus Falkowiibacteriota bacterium
AACTTAAAGAAAAAGAGGAGAAAAGGGATGAATATATTATTTTTTATTTTTTTAATGTTTTATATCTTGTTTATATTTAACCCCCCGATTCAATTATTTTTTTTATTTGCCGTAATTTTAAGTTATTCTACGGTCTGTTGTACTATTTTTTTCCAAAATATAATCATCTCAAACTCTTTCCTGGCGATAATGTAAACCTAAAATTAAAAAACTACAGCCTCAAAAACTTAAAACTGCATTTTATTCTTATTCTTAGAGGAGCAATGATTCTTTAAAAAGTTAACGACAAAGAACTTTAAGGCAATACTTAATGTTAATAGCCCGAGCTACAAGCCCGAGTTATTTTTTATTTAGTTCCAATTTAATAAGCAATCCCGAAAGTAATATTATTGCCCCGCCGGCAATAACCAGTAAATATTTAAACAACTCAATTTTCCTGTCCCGCGCCGCAATTGCCCATTCGTCGTTTATTGCCACTTCGCCCAATACCCGGCCGACTTCCCGGCTTTCCGGATCTTTTCTGACAATATCTCTCGTGAACCGGGGCATCAGCCTCAGACCGCTTGTGGTTCGACCCAATATCCCGCTTACCGACATCATCTCTCCTTCCTTAATATTTTTCGGATCAATACCAGTCGTAGTTTTAATATAAATCTTGATTTCGTCTGTGCCATCGTCCAGATACACGTTAGAACTTTTTCTTTCCACTACTTCGCCCGCGACCGTAATTAGCTCGCCGATACTACTTTCATCTATTTTATCACACTCGGCTAGCCTGGCTTCCGGCTCCCCCTTGAAACCGGCCAGCTTAATATCCAGAGGGCTTTTTGTTTTCAGACGCATTTCGGTATTGCTTACGCTAAGCTCTCCTGATACCTCAACCAAATCTCCCAGCCGCAATTCGGGAAATTCTTTTTTATAATTATAAACCTGAATACCGGGCGATCCGACTATATAAAAATACTGCGTTCCCAGCACTCCGGGCAAAACCGCCACCACGCCGGACACCGTAACCAGATCGCCGGTTTCAAATTCCCGCACTTTTTCCAGCGTAGTACTGCTGTATTCCAGGGTTGATTTTTTGTTTTGGGGCAAAACCGAACTAAAACTCTCCGTAACTCCCAAAACTTCCGTGCTGCCGGACAGGGAAATAATATTTTCCTCCCCCGGAGTAGCCGCGGTAGTCCAAAACCATTTATTATTTTTCCCAAGCGCGTAAACCTCTCCCTCGCTTGCGCCGCTATACTCGACTTCGTCAATCAATTCTTCGCCATAAAACAGTCTGGCCGCGTCGTTGGTATTATTAAGCGCCAAAGAGCTTTCCTCGCGCCACAGAACGTAATATTTCCCAGGTCCGAGTAAAAATTCTTCTTTAAACGTATGAGCCTTGCTTCCGCCTTCCGCGTCATCAACGCGCCAATCAATCAAATTAACTGTTGTTAAACCATTATTAAAAATTTCAATAAATTCGCCTTCCGCGTCCGCCCCTTCGGGATTGGGCAATAACTCATTTATAATAATCTCCACCCCTTCATTTTCTCCTTTTACCAGTGGGAGGGACAAAACGAAATTTTGTGCAGACACTATTTTAATAATTTTTTCTTCGTTGACCTCACTTATCCCGTCGCTGGCTGACAATTTAACGGTATAAGCTCCCGAAAACCAATAAGTATGCTCCGGCAAAGCCAATGTATTGGTGGCCTTGTCGCCAAAATCCCAAAAATATTTAAGTTCATCCCCGTCTTCATCAACCGTGTCCGAACTATCAAACAATACTGGACGGCCGGCCATAGCCTCTTCCGGACAATCAAATGCCAGAACCGGCGGATGATTTAATTTCGTAAAACTATTTGGATTGCCCGGAGTTATATCTTCTGTCCAATCCCACGAGTTTTTATTAATCTCTTTTCTGGCATAACTTTGTCCTTCTTTAACTCCTTCGTATTTAATTACTTCCAGCGGAGAATCTTTTAACGGCTCGAATAATTTAACGCTATCGGTGCTATTGTTTAAGGCAATTTTACTTTCAACGCGATAAATTACAAAAAATTCATTCGCCTTAATAATCCTGTCCGCTTCTTCGTTTTCGCTTTCTATTTTATATTTTCTACTGCTTTCATCTCCCAGCCGCCAACCGCTTAAATTAACATCTTTTTCTCCCTTGTTATATAATTCAATAAACTCACCCTCGCCCTGTCCTGAGCCGGCCGGAGGGCTGTCACTGCCCTTAGGATTTGGAAATATTTCGGATATTATAATATCACCGCTAAAATCATACGCCTCTCTTTCTGTCTGGCTAATCTCCTCATTTTCTTCGTCCTCTATGTTTGTAATAATATTGCTGGCGCTTTTTGTAAGTGTGGAGGTAAAAGAAAAATCATTTTCATTATTAAAAGTATTATAACCATCGGCTTTCCGCGCGACCGAAAAAGGATCACTCGCGGCTGGCGCGTTATTGTCGGTATTGCCGTCATCCCAATTTCCGTAAGCAACCTGATCAATCAAAGTACTCTCCTTGTCGCGGAGTATTATTATGTCCCCGGAATTATTTAAATTGCCTTTTGGTTTTTCAATTAAGTAAAACTTCCCTGCTCCGCTATTTTCTATACTGCCCTCAAGCATTGTTTTGGCGCCGCTGCCCTCTTCTATTGTCCATCCTTCTAAGTTTATCTCCTCCGATGTAGTGTTGTAGAGTTCAATCCATTCTATATCTTCATCACTAGGATCACTCACAAATTCATTTATAGCTACATCCCCTAGTCCATAACTGTCATTCTGAGCCGAAAGTGAAGAATCCCGAGAAACATCCTCTTGATCGTCGGTGCTTGTGCTCATACTGTCATCCGACACATCATCATTGGTGCTAGTCGCTACATCCCCTTCTATCGCGCACTCACTGCTACAACCGTCGTTATTAATATTATTCCCGTCATCACATTCCTCTCCCGCGCCCAATGCGCCATCACCGCAATACTCCTCTGGCGCTGTAACCGGGCTCGAGTTATTCGCTCTCGGAGTCCCGCCCGGTTCACTGCTATTTTGCCATCCACCATCTTCCATTCTTTCCATAGTAAATTTATTATCATTATCGCCGGCTGGCCAGCCGGCGCTAGCATCTAATATATAAATTAACGTCCCCTCCTCGTCCCTTAACTCTAAAATTTCCCCGCTATTTCCCAGGGCTCCACTATAAATCAAATCAGCCGTAATCCCCGATACGCTGGCGTCGTCAGTCCGTTCCAACAGAAAAAAACCGTTGGCAAAAATACTGCCGGCCAAATTAACGCTTGGCTGCCCATCGCCGGCTATCAATGTCCAGCCTTCCAGGCTAATTTCATTGCCGCTTAAATTTTTCAACTCAATCCATTCGTCACTCGCGCTTAAGTTTGTCCCCGTCCAGGCCACTTCATTTATTGGCACATCACCCAAGTCAACCGCCCTACAAATTTCCACGTAAAAAAATCCTGTAGAAAAAGATAAAACTAAAAAAAATAGTATTATATTTTTATTCATTTATTTTTATGCTTATAGACTAATAACTTTCTTAAATTATAATAAAAACAACATGAACAAAAGATAAAAAAAATATAAAATTATTAAATATTAGCTAAAAATAAAACTATTGACAAAAATTATTCACAGTGATATTATTTAATTAATGATCACGTAAGCAAAAATAATATAAAAATGGCAATCGTTGCACCAAAAAATTAACCCAAAAACAAACTTTCAAAAACCTACAAAAGTAGGAACAAAATCAACAGGGTTTATCGTAAAGATAAACCCCTTTTATTTTCCAGACATTAATAAAAAATAATAATCTGTTTTTAAAAAATATTTTACCAAATTATTCTGTCAACAAAACAAAAAGTCCCGGATTTTATACCAGGACTTTTTTATATCTTTAATTTAATTAAATTTTAGCTGGACATCACCGTAAAAGGATTTTCGCTCAACAGCTCGTAGCCGGAGCCGGTATCAATATAAACCTTAAATTCATAATTACCCAGCTGCGCGTTCTGGTAATACGGATAAAAATTTCCAAAAGACCAACCACTGCCAACATTATTTAACGGCGTTTCATATTTCCATTGATATTGGCCCTCACGGTATAGCTCAATTTTCCATTTATGGTCAACATAAATATTCCTAACTTGTGCGAGTAGATAAACGTCTTCACCCTGGCTGAATTGAGTCCTTGGATCAACCGGTTGCAGATTCCAGTAATCCGCGCCTGTACCAAACTCCCATCCGGAAGCTACAGTTGCATGGTCAAAAATATAATCTTCAATCTGTCCGGTAACAGTAAAGTTCTTTGTGTCTAATAATTCAAAGCCACTGCCGGTATTAATATAAACCTTAAATTCATACTCACCTGGCTGGGCATTTTCGTAAAAAGGGTAAAAATTGCCAAAAGTCCAGCTCTCGCCGACTTCCAGCCAGCTGGTTTCGTAATCCCACAAGAATGATCCGACCCGATACAATTCTATTTTCCAGGCGTGGTCAACATATATATTTCTAACCTGAGACAAAGCATAAACGGTTTCCCCGGCTTCAAAAGTATCTCGCTGATCAACCGGCTGCAGGTTCCAATAATCTGTACCAGATCCATATTCCCAACCGGCCGAAATATATGTATGGTCATAAACATAATCTTCCATTATGCCGGTAACGGTAAAAGGAACAACTGCCAAAGCCGCGAAGCCGTCCCCGATATCTATAGACACCTTAAATTCATACTAGCCTGGCCGGGCGTTTTCGTAATAAGGATAAAAATTGCTAAATGTCCAGCCGCCGTCAACCTCCAATAATCCGGTGCTATAATCCCATAAAAAAGTATCGCCCCGATATAACTCAACCTTGTAGCGATGGTCTAAATAAATATTTCTGGTTTGCACCAATAAATGAACCTTATCTCCGGCGCTAAATTCATCTTTAGGGTCAACCGGCCATAAATTCCAATAATCCTGCCCTTCGCCATAAGCCCAGCCGGCCGCGGTCACGGCATGATCAAGTTTGTAGGCCGGGTCTGGAACAACTACTGTAAAAAAAGCATTATCTAAATGCTCAAAGCCTTGGCCAATATCAAGGTAATATTCTGCTCGATAATCGCCAATTGGCAGATTCACAAGAAAAGGAACAAAGTTTGAATAATTCCAGCCAAAATAAGGATCCACTATTGACGGGTCATTGGTTATTTCCCGGTACATAGCGTCATCCAAATATAACTTCAATCGCCATTGGTGGTTAGTATTAATTGGGCCGACTTGGGCGAAAAACTGCACTTTTTCACCGGCTGTAAAAACGCTTTTCTCATTAGCCGGCACTAAATGCCAATATTCATCCTGACCAAAATTCCAACCTTCGGCTACGGTAGTTTTGGAATAAGAAAAATCCAAAGCCGCACTCGAAACTAAAGGTATAGCGATTAAAAAAGCTAGCATTAGGGATTTAAATACTAATTTTTTATACTTCATAAAATTCTTTTTGCTTAATTTTTAGCTAATATTTAA
>QMNH01000076.1 GCA_003647675.1 Candidatus Falkowiibacteriota bacterium
TACTTCTTATTTTACTTTTGCTTTAGTTTTGCAGAAAGTAATTAGTTTTACTTATTTTACTATATTGGCGCGCAATTTAATTCCGGCTGATTTAGGCAAATATTATTTCGCGATTTCGTTTACTACGATTTTCGCGATTTTTATTGATTTAGGCATGGCCAGCGTTTTAATGCGTGAAATTGCCAAAAGGAAAGAGCAGGCCAGAGAATTATTGGGGACTATAATGTTTTTAAAATTACCGCTGGCCCTGCTATCCATCCTATTGGCAGTGGCCGTGGTTAATATACTGCATTACGGATCCTTAACTAAGCATTTGGTTTATTTGTCTTTAATTTGCGTGACTTTGGACTCGTTTACGATTACTTTTTGGGCAGTTTCAAGAGGTTTTCATAATTTAACTTTTGAAAGTATTGCCAGCATTTTGTTCCAGATTATAGTACTCAGCTTTGGGCTTACGGCCATAAAATTAAATTTAGGATTAACATGGATTATTACCGCCTTAGTTATGGCCAGTACTTTTAATTTTTTATTTTCCGCTTCGCTAGCTAGGTTTAAGTGGAAAATCAAATTAACGCCTTTGTTGAAGCCAAAATTATTAAAATCTATTGTAATTATTACTTTGCCTTTTGCCATTTTCGGTATTTTTCAAAAATTATACATGTATCTTGATACCGTGTTTTTGTCTATTTTAGCCGGAGATAAATACGTTGGGCTTTATCAAATATCTTTTAAAATAATTTTTGCGTTGCAATTCCTGCCCATGGCTTTTATGGCGTCTTTGTATCCGGCGTTTGCCTCTTATTGGAAAGACAATCGGAAACAGCTGGTAGTAAGTTTTGAAAGGGCGGTTAATTATTTAGTTTTTGTTTCCTTGCCCATAAGCATCGGCGTAATAGCAATTGCCGATAAAGTGATTTTACTTTTCAAGCCCGAATACGCGGAAGCAATTTTGCCCTTGCGGATAATAATGGGCAGTTTATTGTTTATTTTTATTAATTTTCCGGTTGGAGCCTTACTTAATGCCTGCGACCGCCAAAGCCTAAACACCCGCAATATGGGAATAGCCCTGTTTGTTAGCGTGATTATGAATTTGATTCTAATAATTAAGTATCAGGCGGTCGGGGCGGCGATAACCGTGGTTTCAACCAACGCGCTGATGTTGATCCTGGGTTTAAGCTGTGTGCCGTTAATTTTAAAATATCGTCCAAAAAAAATAATCATTCCTTTCCTAAAAGCGCTTTTGGCCGCCCTGGTAATGGGCGGAGCAGTCCTGTTTTTAAAATTAAAATTAAATATATTTATTGTCGTTTTTATCGGAGCGATTATTTACGGAGCGATTCTTCTTTTAACAAAAGCGATTAGAAGTGAAGACGTGGCAAGTATATTAAAATCGTTTTTAAAGCCTAGAAAAGTCTAGAAATTTATAAATTAAAAATTAAAAATTACAAATTAATGAATACACTTCTTTTTACACTGGAATATCCACCTTTCAAAGGTGGAGTAGCGAATTATTATGGTAATTTAGTGAAAAACTGGCCTGAGCCGGCTAATATTCACGTCCTTAATAATGAAAACAATAAATTGATTCGCCGTCACATTCGCCCTAAATGGCTGTTGGCAATTTTTGTGCTTTGGCTCGATATTTACCGTAAAAAAATTAACCATATTTTGGTTGGGCAGGTCTTGCCCTTGGGTATTGTTGCTTATTTAGTTTCTAAATTTACTCCGGTTACATACAGTTTGTTTTTTCATGGCATGGATTTTAATTATGCTTTAAAAACTAAGCGGAAAAAATGGATTACAGAAAAAATAATAAAAAAATCCAGTCATATAATCTGCGCCAGTTCTTATACAGCCAAGTTAGTTAAAAATTTTATTAATAGTGAAATGCCGGAAAAAATTGTGGTTGTAAATCCCGGTATTGACCCGGTTGCTTTACAGGCTCTTTCCCTGGCTGAACCGAAAAATAAAATTGAAGAATTGCGGCTTAAGCATCACTTGGAAAATAAATTTATATTATTTACTGTCGGGAGACTAGTTAAGCGAAAGGGGCAAGACATGGTTATAAAAGCCGTTAATATATTAAATGAAAAAATGCCTGATTTATGCTATTATATAGCTGGAGACGGACCAGACAAAGATTACTTGAAAGATTTGGCAAAAAATAATTCTAACATTGTTTTTTTAGGTAAAATTACCGAAGAAGAAAAGTCAGCCTGGCTTCGGGTTTGCGGCATATTTATAATGCCCAGCCGGGAAATAGAAGGAGATTTCGAGGGGTTTGGTATAGTATTTTTGGAAGCGGCTTTAGCCGGAAAACCGGTACTGGCCGGACGAAGCGGGGGAATAGAGGACGCGGTCATTGATTATGAAACCGGTATATTGACAGATCCCGGGAGCGTTGATGATATTGCCGGGGGTATTGTGGAATTAAAAAATAGTCCGATGCTTAGAATGGAGCTGGGGGAAAACGCGATTAGACGAACTGTAAATGAATTTTCGTGGAATAAACAGATAATAAAAATATTTAGTATAATAACTAAATAAATTAATAATTTTAAAAATATGATTAGTATAATAATCCCTCTCTATAATCAAGCGGATAAAATAAGTGATTGCCTTTGGAGCATAAAAAATCAAACCTATTCTAACTATGAGATTTTGCTGGTTAATGACCGTTCAACCGATAGGCTGTCAAAAATAGTGGATATTTTTAGAAAAGAATTCGGATATAAAATTAAATTTTATCACAATCAGGAGCATCACGGCGCCCCATATTCAAGAAATAAAGGTTTTAGATACTCAAAGGGTGAATTTGTTTTTTTCTGCGACGCCGATTCGGTTTTAAAAGAAAATGCTTTAGAAATAATGCTGGATAGCTTAAGAATTCACAATGAAGCGAGCTACGCCTACCCAAATCATAAATGGGGGCATAAAA
This sequence comes from Candidatus Falkowiibacteriota bacterium, assembly GCA_003647675.1. Classification (GTDB taxonomy): domain Bacteria; phylum Patescibacteriota; class Patescibacteriia; order Patescibacteriales; family UBA12075; genus B7-G4. The sequence goes on from QMNH01000076.1 coordinate 2,939, forward strand.
ATATCAATCTTTTTCCGTTTGACGCGGAAAAATTAAAAAAAATGCCCTATATACATACCATGGCGCTGATTAGGCGGGAACATTTTCCCAAAAGCGGCTGGGATGAAAATATAAAAAAATTTCAAGATTGGGATCTGTGGCTGTCCATGCTTAACGAAGGGCGAACCGGTGTTTGGATAAATCAAGCGCTTTTTACTATTAAGCCGGGCGGAACCATGAGTAGCTGGCTTCCGAGTTTTTGTTATAAAATATTCCCGTTTTTACCGGCTGTAAAAAAATATAACCGGGCTTTTGAAACTATTAAGAAAAAATATAATCTTGAGTAATGGCTAAATATAATTATAAAAATTTATTATTTATTTTACCGATTATTTTTATTGTCGGTATTTTTTTAAGTGTAATTTTTCCGCGCGCTGCCAAGCCATCATTAAGTAAGATTCAGCCAACCTTAGTAATAAATAATACCATGATTAAAGTAGAAATAGCGGATACGGCAGAGAAGCAGCGGCAAGGATTATCGGATAGGAATTTTTTAGATGAAATGAGCGGAATGCTTTTCGTCTTTCCCAGTTTAGGAGCCAGAACTTTTGTTATGCGCCGAATGAATTTTCCTTTGGACATAATTTGGATAAAGGATGGAATAATTTTGAAAATTGATAAAAATTTACCACCGGAAGGAGAAAATTATATAAACCGATACGATTCAATTTATCCGGTTAACTATGTCCTGGAAGTAAACGGCGGATTTACCGATAAGTACAACATAAAAACCGGTGATAAAATTAAATTTAGTTCATAGCCGTTATGCATTATAAATTATTTCGCTTATCTTTCTTATTTATTTTTTTGGCAGAGCTAATTTCGCTTTGCGCTTTTTTATTGCCCGAGTTAATGCCGCTTGTATTTTTTACTATAACGATTCTGATGCTTGCCATTAGTTTTTATAGCCTTGAATATGGCCTTTTAATTCTTTTCGCCGAATTATTCATCGGCTCAAAAGGTTATCTATTTTTTTTGGAAATAGGCGAAATTAATATTTCAATAAGAATCGCTTTTTGGTTAATAATTATGGCCGTTTGGCTGGCCAGTTTATTAATTAAATTTTATAAAACAAAATTCAAGATCAATGTCGGTAATTTAAGAAATACGTTTTTCCCGTATTTTATTGTTTTATTTTTTCTTATTGCCTGGGGCCTTATTAGCGGATTTATTAATAATAATAGTTTTAATGATATATTTTTTGATTTTAACGGCTGGCTGTATTTTACGTTAATTTTTCCTATTTATAGCGTTATTTTTAAAAATAAAGACAGCTTGAAAAAAATATTAACAGTTTTTACCGCCTCAATTATTTGGCTATCGCTAAAAACTTATTTTTTATTGTTTATTTTTTCCCATAATATGATCGATATGATCGAAGAGATTTACCGCTGGATTAGGGTAAGCGGAGTAGGGGAGATAACAAATTTACAAGGGGGATTTTACCGGATATTTTTTCAATCGCATATTTATATCATGATAGGCTTTTTTATATTTTTGATTTTTTTTATTAATCAAAAAACGAAATTTTTAAATAAAAAGCTTTTTATTATTAATTTAATTAAATTTTTAACATTTTTATCGTTATTTTTATCAATTGTTATATTAAGTTTTTCCAGAAGCAATTGGGTGGGTTTAATTTTTGGAATTTTTATTTTTATTTTATTTTTATTATACAAAAAAGAATGGAAAAAAATACTGAAAACAATATTGGTTTTAATTCCGGTGTTTGCCTTAAGTTTGTGTTTTATTATCGTGGCCGTAAAATTTCCTTATCCTAATCCAACGGGCGGCTTTAGCGCCGCTGAACTTTTGTCTAATCGGGCAAGCCAATTAACCGGCGAGGCCGCGCTTTCGTCCCGCTGGTCGCTACTACCTGAACTTTGGGCAGAAATTAAAAAAGCCCCGATTTTAGGAAGCGGTTTTGGCGCCACAATTACTTATATCTCAAGCGATCCGCGAATATTGGAAACAGACCCGAGCGGTAAATTCACCACCTTTGCTTTTGAGTGGGGCTGGCTTGATATTTGGATAAAACTGGGTATTTTGGGAATTATTGTTTATATTGCTTTAATTTTTAAAATTTTTATAATTGGATTATCAAAAAAGCAAAAAAAAGGCGAATTTATAATAGTGGGCTTGGCTATCAGTTTAGTAGTTTTAACAATAGTAAGTTTTTTTAGCCCGTACATGAATCATCCGCTTGGAATAGGTTTTTTAATGCTGGCGGCGGCGGTGATTGACAAAGACCGGGCACTTATGACAGGCAATTATAAATAAAGCGAACTGGTGTGATTGAAAATTGCCGGTCGAAAAACTTGATAATTTTTTTAAATTAGTTTATTATTAAATATTATTAGACAATTAGATTTAAAAAATATGAGCGAACAAATAATAACAAAAGAAGGTTACGAAAAATTAGAAAAAGAATTTAATCATTTAAAAAACGTGAAAAGACCCGAAATAGCTGAGCGGATTGAGAGA
>QMNH01000077.1 GCA_003647675.1 Candidatus Falkowiibacteriota bacterium
GAGCTTTGTCTAATCCTTTTAAAGCGTTTGGATTGGATGCTATCGTCCTTACCAAGCTGGTACGGCTGTCCCGGTCAAGAACCGTATCGTACCCTAGAGCCTGCTTGTATTCATCAATGGTTTTTTCTATATCACTCTGCGCGAGCGCCCGCTGGCCGTCTATGGTCTTTACCAGCATCTGAAGCGGTTTAATATTATACTGAAACATTATTGTTAATAATATTACACCGGATATAAATAAAGCGTAAATTTCTTTATTTTCAAGCTCCCGGTCGCTTGTTAAAGGCCTGATAAATTTTTTCTTTTTTGTTTTGATCTCATCAAGCATGCCTGTCTCGCCTTCCTGGATCAGCCAATAAATATACCCGAGCGTCATCATTAGCCCCATGTAAGTAACCAGCGAATCAAACACGGCCAAATTCTGCACAAAATAAGCCGTAAGTAAACCGCTTAATATTATAAATTCATGCTTAGAGAAATATTCCTCGCGGTATCCCCTAACAAGGTAATAAGCCGCGGCCAGAAAAATTGAAAGATAAGTCAGGATACCGACCAAGCCGGAGGTGGAAGCAATATCAACCACGTTATTATGCGCCCGGTCAAAGTAAGTCTCGCCGCGGGTATAGTCGTAAAATGACGGGTCAAAATATTTGTCAAAAATTACGGCAAAGTTGCCAAAGCCGGTTCCAAGGATTGGATGATTCTTAAAATCTTTAATTCCGGCGCGCCAAGATATTAAGCGGGTCTGAAATGTATTTTTTTGGACATCAATACCTCTAATCGGCCTTAAAACACGGCTGTTTTGAACAAATTCGCTGTCCCTGTTTGTTAATACGCCAACAACCGCTATGATTGAAATAAGTAAAAGAGCGGCCGTAGCTATTTTAACTTTTACGTTTTTATGTAAAATCGCGTAAAGAAAAAATACGACCATAATGCTAAACCCCAGACCGACAAAGGCGCCGTTGGTTCCGGCTCGGTCAAAGCCAAACCACATAATAATTATCGGCAATATATATATCCAACGCAGGCCTTTGTTATTTTCGCGAAAAAATAAAAGCATGCAAAAATACATGTTAAATATTAAATAACCGCTTACGTAAGCCGTATTTCCGATTGTAGAATAAGCATGCTCTCCGGCTACCCCATAAATTGCCACTAAAACAGCAATACTGATTGAAGTTATTAAAAATATTTGCCAGTCTTCCCAGCTTTTAAAAACCGTAATAATTATTAAATAAAGCGCGAGAAAATGCAGAACATGAAAAACGCCCAGCATCCTTTCGACATCGCCCCAAAAGCTTAAATTAAAATCAACGCCAGTAAAACAGGTTAGGGTAATGGCGGCTAAAAACGCAATTAGACCAAAAGTAATATAAGATATTTTCGGCCGGTATTCCGGATACTTTACAATAAAGGCAATCCAAAAAATAAAAAGAATTTCAATTAAAATATTAAATGAAATCTGCTTGGAAGTTATAAACGGGAATAAAAGGCTTTTAAAAGTAAAAAATACTGTTATTAAAGAAGCAATTGCCCCGTATTTTAGGATATAAAGATAAAGTTTTTGGCTCATAGGATTGAATTGTGAATTATGAATAATGAATTATTTTTATATTTTTTAATTCCCTCCCCGCCAAAACCCTCGCCGCCTCCATCGTTAAATCATTACCCCGCCGCCCAGGCATAAATGCCAGGGCTAGGTTTTAGGTTTTTAATCCCCATAAATGGGGATATTGGCATCAATGTTTAATTTCGCAGCCCCATTTATGGGGCTTACAATCTTCGCGCTAGCCCTGCCGTTTACGGCTGGGCGGATAAAATCGGATGAACATGGAAAATTTAATATTTTAGCTAACACAGTCACGCGAAGCGGTTGTTGTTTAACTATAAGTCAATATTATTTGATATTAGCTAGAAAATATCTGTAAATATTCAAATTCTTTGACGGTGAATTAGGGCTAAGCAATTGCTCCTAAATATATCATAGAAGAATTTAAACGTCAAAATTATTTTCGCCGTGTTTTTCCACGTCCGCACTCCTCTGCCCCTCCGGGGCAACAAAATCTAACTTTATAATTTACTAAAATTATCGTTAGAAATTCCCAGTCCTAAAAAGCGCATTACGTTAAACGCGTCGGCAGGACGTCCGAGAAAATACCGCTTGGCGTCATTAGGGTTTACATACCAGGCTTCGCCGTTGCCTTCAATCTGCAGGAAAATCTTTCCCAGGTGCGAATTTGTAAAATTAATATCAGTACTTAAACTGCCCGCGCCTTTCGGGTTATAACCGCTTTCCAGCTCAGCCTTGTCGTTGAAGCCGTCGCCGTCCGTATCGGGGGCAATATAATCAGTACCAATGGCGTCCTCAAACATATCGGTCAAGCCGTCCGAATCAGAATCGGCGCCGGATAAATTTCCCAGGCCAATCGCAATCTTTTCCAGATTAGCATTGGTAATGCCTATCCCCTGCTCGCGCATAACGCTAAAAGCATCATCCGGCCGTCCCAGGTAATGCCAGGTTTTATAAAGCGGATTTATGTAATAGGCCTCGCCGTTCGCTTCAACCGTTAACACTATTTTTCCCTTTAAACTGTTATATAAATTTGTATTGACGATCGTTTTTTGGCTACTCGATACACTTTCTGGGGTGGTTTGCGTCGTTTCTTCGTCTTGGACTTCTGTTTCCGGTCCGCTCGGTGGCGCAGTTTGCGAATTATAATTAAAGCTTAATACGACGGAAGTTACGGCCGTGCCGGGAGTGGTGGTTGAAATAACGTAGTAATTATAATTTCCGTCTGTTAAATTGCTGAATTGTAAGGCGTGGTCAAGAATAAAATCGTCTGAAAATATTTTTGTGTAATTATCGGCGTCCAACTTTTTATAAAATAAAGCGCTTTGGGAAAGTAAATCCGTTGACCATGATATCTTGGCCGTATAGCCGCCAATACTTACGCTTGGTCCGCTGGTAATGACCGCCTCGTCCGTAGCCGGCAAAGGCGCGTCAATCGTGTCTTCGTCTATAGTCGTTACTTCGTTAATACGGCCGCCTAAATTTATATAATATATCTGGCCGGCTTCCAGGTCGCTAAAAATCTTGCTGTGTTCCGCGCTAAAACCGCTTAATTCCTCTTTTGTTTTTGACAAATAGCTGTCGTAGTCATATTTGTCATAATAAATTATTCCGTATGACTCTTTTGATGTTTCCCAATTTATTTTTAAAGACGTGGAGCTGATTTTTATTATTTCATGGCTAATAATGTCCAGGCTATAAGCCTCTTCTTCGTTCAAAAATATCCTGAATTCCGTGCTGGTAGAATTGTTGGTTTCATCCGATTCAGCAAGATAATTATTTTTATCAACATTAAAAACAAAGCTTTTATCACCAACAGAATTATAAGAGCCGGTATAAGTATAAATAAATTCTTCGCCTGGATCCAGGGGGTCATCAATTGTTGGATAATCATCGTATGTTAAATTTTTATACGCTAATACTTCGGATATATATTCTACGTTGCTTGTCTGGAGCATGACATTATCAGTAATGCTTACTTTGCCGGTATTTTTTACCTTAACCGTAAATTCAATATCCTCGTTTACTAGTGGGTAATCCTTGTCTAATTCAATAGAATTAGTTTTAAGGTCAATTTCTTCAGGCGAATAAATTGTAACAGTTTTTTCTACTTCATTATTATCTTCCAGGCTAACGGTATAGCCTTCATCGCCAATTTTAGCTTCGTCCAGCTCATCAACAGTGTCTATTTTAAAATTTAATACATGCTCGCCGGCGGAGGTAAATTTACCTTCAAAAATATAATCTATGTAATCGTCAGCATACAACATGTTATCATAGCTTATCGGGTCATAAGACAGTTTGGTCAGCTGAAAATTTTCAAAATTATATACATAGGTTGACAGGCCTGTTGATGACAATAACGCCTTTGTGCCGTTATTTTTTATTTTTACTATTAATTTGCACGGTTGGTTAGTGTAGGGTTTAGCCGGCACCAGTTCTATGTCTTTAGCGTATAAATCGTAATACGGCGGAATATCTTCCGCTTTAACAGTTATAGGGCCGGCAACAAAAAGCAACAAAGCAACAAATAAAATAATAATTTTCTTGTTAAAATTTAAAATAAACATAAAAAATATATTTAAAAATAATAATATAATTATATCATTTTTTAATCTATATGTCATTGCGGCCTGAACCCCTCTACCCTAACGGGCATCTCCCCTAGAAGCACTGTTAGGGCAAGACGGAGATGATTGAAACGCCAAAGCCCCCTCCCGAAAATAGGAGGGGGCTTTTAGTGGCTTAACTATAGTAAATCGATCACTCGATAAACTTAGTCTTAAGTTACTCCAAAGTCGAGTCTTAATTTTTTGACAAGACTTGAGTCGAAGTAGTCAATCCAGGAACCAACTTACCGTTTGAATAAGTAGGTGTGGATATACTAGCTCCATCAGACCAGACGAAGTTGCCAGTACCATTTGTAACAAAACTGGCATCTTCGGTAATCTTGGTCGTGACTGATTCCGAACCTGAACCAGAAACGCCTACCGTACCTAAGATCTCGAAGGTCTTAGAGGTGCCGGCTGAAATAACTTCCGGCGTAGCAAACGTAATAGTCAGGGTCTTAGCGCCTGCATCCAGAACGGAAGCAATATTCTTTGTAGCGCCATTAATTTTTACCGCGTTACTGGCTAGGCCAGCTAAAGTAGCAAGGGTGGTAGTAGAATAAGTCAAATCTACTTTTTTCAATGACACGTCACCACTGGCATCAGCCGTGACAGTAAACTTGGAAACAACTTTGTCTCCAGCATTTAGCAAGGTATCGGGTAAAGTCTGCAAGGCCACAGTTGCGGTTGTCTTCCTGATACGGAAAGAGTTCGCCATATCGTTCTCGGTCTGTGGGCCGATTACGTTGCCAGCGGAGGCTTTGAATTTAGCATTTATCAAAGTTAAATGTAAATCCTTATTAGTCGCGCCAGCGTCATTTACGATTGGGTTTAATATGACTTTTACGGTCAACGTCTTGCTTTCGTTGGCCGGGATTACAACTTTACTATTAACATTGAATTGGCCTAGGCCGCTTACCAGTAAAGTTGAGTCAACTAAAGTTGTCCCATCATAAAGATAAAGACCAGCTATACGAGGATCAGCTGCGGTGGAAACCACGAAAGCGGTTGAAGATGACGTGTTGCCGATAGTAATTTCGGTCAAAGTCGCGCTATCGTCAATCGCAGTGAACTTATACTGGGCGATTTCCTGCTCAACTCCTTCTCTAGCTGCAAGCAGAGCTCCCTGCGGAGAATCTCCGCCCAATTCAATATTCAACGAACCAGCGTCCTTTATCAAAAATTCTGCAGTAGCAGC
>QMNH01000078.1 GCA_003647675.1 Candidatus Falkowiibacteriota bacterium
AAAAGGAGGTACTATTATGAAAAAAAATTGGCATGATTGCTGGCTGGAAGCAGAAAAAGAGCGATTTGGAGTTACGGAACGTACTTGCAGTTGCGGAGCCAGGATGGTTTATGATCCGGCTTCTGGTATTTGGCTTAAATTACCGGATGAAAAAAAGCCAGGTCCAGAGGTTGAATTTAAAGATGGTTCTTTGTACGCGGCTGGATGAGCTTAAGCGTTAGGAGAAAAACCCGGAAACGAAAAAGTTTCCGGGTTGCTTTTTGTTTGAATTTAAGCTAAAATAATTATATTATTTATTTTTATAATTATTAATTATGGATTATATTATTATAATATTTTTAGTGCTATTTTCCGCACTTTTTTCCGGCCTAACTTTAGGTTTTTTTAGTTTAAATAAAGACGACTTGGAAAGGAAAGTTAAGCTGGGAAATAAGAAAGCAGAAAAAGTATTTAAGGTAAGAAAAAACGGCAATTTACTTTTGTGTACTCTTCTAATCGGTAATGTGGCGGTAAATTCCACCCTTTCAATTTATTTAGGATCTATTGCTTCCGGTTTCGTTGCCGGGTTAATGGCTACAAGCTTAATAGTAGTGTTCGGAGAAATAATTCCGCAGGCCGCGTTTTCCCGCTACGCTTTAATTTTAGGAGCGAAACTAGCTTGGTTGGTAAAATTATTCATTTTTGTGCTTTATCCGATTTGTTGGCCGCTTTCGTGGGTTTTGAACAAGATTTTAGGGGATGAAATACCAACTGTTTATTCAAAACATGAATTAATGAAAATTGTTGAAGATCATGAAGGTATGAAAGAAAGCGAAATTGACTCCGATGAAGAGAAAATAATTAAAGGCGCCCTGTCATTTTCGGAAAAACAGGTTAAAGATATATTAACTCCCCGAATTGAAGTTTTTTGCCTGCCCGCCAAACAAGCTTTTGATAAGGAAATTATGAAAAAAATAATAGAATCCGGACATTCCAGAATTCCGGTATACAATAAAAACCGCGATGATATTACTGGCGTGTTATACAGCAAAGATTTAATCGGGAACGATATAAAAGAAAAAAAAGTAGAAGATATTGCGCGTAAGGATGTTATTTTTGTTGATGCTAATAAGCCGCTAGATGAATTATTAAACGCTTTTAAAATAACCAGGCATCATTTATTTGTGGTTTTAAATGAATTTGGCGGCATGTCCGGTATTGTGACGATTGAGGATGTATTAGAGGAGATAATCGGCGGAGAAATTGTTGATGAGTTTGATAAATATGAAGATTTACAGGCAGAAGCCAAGAAAAAAATGAAGAAAAAAAATATTAAAAAAGTATAGTAATTATGGAAAAATATAATCATAAAAAAATAGAAAAAAAATGGGCAGAAAAATGGATTAAGGACAAAATTTTTACGCCTGACTTGGAAAAAGCAAAAAATCCTTATTATGCCCTTTTTATGTTTCCTTACCCAAGCGCTGAAGGCCTTCATATCGGGAATTTTTACGCGTTTACCTGTGTTGATGTATTGGCAAAGTATAAGAAATTACAGGGTTTTGATGTGTTTGAGCCGATTGGCTGGGATGCTTTTGGCATTCATTCGGAGAATTACGCTCTAAAAATTAACGAAACGCCGCGAAAAATGCTGGATCGGACAATAGTAAATTTTAGAAAACAGCTTAGTTCTGCCGGCCTGGGCTGTGACTGGACAAGAGAGGTTGATACAACCAGCCCGGAATATTATAGGTGGACGCAATGGATATTTACGAAGCTATACGAAAAAGATTTGGCTTTTCAAAAAAAGGCTTTGCTTAATTGGTGTCCCAGCTGTAAGACCGTATTGGCTGATGAGCAGATTGAAGGCGGGGTTTGCGAACGTTGTAAAACCACTCCGGAAAAAAAAGAAATGAAGCAATGGTTTTTTAAGATTACCGAATACGCGCAAAGGCTTTTGGACGGTCTGGAAACAATGGATTGGTCGGAGATAACCAAGTCGGCGCAAAAAAATTGGATTGGGCGGAGCGAAGGCGCGGCGGTAAAATTCCATGTCATTCTGAATGAAGCGAAGCGTAATGAAGAATCCCGAGAAAGAAGGGATGGCCTAAAAGCATCGGGATCCTTCGCTGGCGCTCAGGATGACAATGTTGTTGTTGAAGTTTTTACTACCCGTCCGGATACTTTGTTTGGCGCGACTTACTTTGTGCTGTCGCCCGAACACCCGTTGGTAAAAAAGATTACTACTGATGAGCAGAAAAATAAAGTAGAAAAATATATTCGTGAAGCTGGAGCAAGGTCTGATTTGGAGCGGACAGAAGATAAGGAAAAGACGGGCGTATTTACCGGCGCTTACGCGGTTAATCCCGTAAATAATGAGCGTATTCCGGTTTGGATTGCCGATTATGTATTAATGGGTTATGGAACGGGTGCTATAATGGCTGTGCCGGCGCATGACGAGAGGGATTTTGAGTTTGCCCAAAAATACGAATTACCGATTAAGCAAGTGGCGGCGCCTTTGTATAAGGCTACTGACGGCATGAAGGAAAGAGCGCGTAAAGACGCTAAAATAGTAAGGCGAAACGTTGTATATGGATTAGTGAAGAATTTAAAAAATAATAAAATAATGCTTCTTAAGTGGCCCGAATATAAAACATGTACTTTTGTGGTCGGCGGCGTAAAAGAAGGAGAAAATTCAATTGAGGCAGCCAAAAGAGAAATTATCGAAGAGACCGGTTATAAAAATTTAAAATTTATAAGGCAAATAGGCGACGAAGTTCATGTTAGCTATTACGCGATGCATAAAAATGAAAATCGATATGCCTATGCCAAATGTTTTTATTTTGAATTGGAGAATGATGATAACGGCGGCATAAACGAAGAAGAGAAAAGCAAGCACGAGGTTTTATGGATTAAAGAGAATGACGTTGATGATAGATTGTATTATGAAAATTTTAAATATTTTTGGGATATTTATAAAAATGGCAAAAAAGCGACAGCGGAATATGGCGTGGCCATAAATTCTGAATTTTTAAATAATCTTGATACTTCAAAAGCTAAAAAGAAAATGATAGAGTGGCTGGAGAAGAAAGGACTAGGCAAGGGAACGGTGAATTATAAATTGCGCGATTGGTGCATATCAAGACAAAGGTATTGGGGGCCGCCGGTGCCGATAATATATTGCGAAAAATGCGGGACTTTGCCGGTGCCAGCAAAGGATTTGCCGGTGATATTACCTGAGATGGAAAAAGATTGGGAGCCGGCCGGAGACGGGCGTGGGCCCTTGGCAAAAGTCAAAGAATTTATGGAAGTTAAATGCCCGAAATGCGGCGGCCAGGCCGAACGGGAGGCGGATGTGATGGATAATTTTTTAGATTCAGCCTGGTATTTTTTTCGGTATATTTCTCCCACTGCGATGAATCAAATTTTTGATAAAAAACTAGGTGAAAAGTGGCTGCCGGTTGATTTGTATGTCGGCGGAAACGAGCACGCGGTTCTGCATCTTATGTACACTCGTTTTATTACTATGGCTCTGCGCGATTTAGGATTAATTAATTTTGATGATCCATTTAAACGGTTTCGGGCAAACGGAATGATACTGAAAGACGGGAATAAAATGAGCAAATCAAAAGGCAACGTAGTTAATCCGGAAGAATATGGAGAAAAAATTGGTTATGACGCGCTAAAAACTTACTTGCTGTTTTTGGGGCCCTTGAGCGATAACCGGTCTTTTACCGACCGGGGAGCGAGAGGCGCGAAACGCTGGGTAGAAAAAATTGCCAGATTGGAGGATAAAGTCTTAAAAGACCATAAAGACAGCCAGGCAGTAGTGAAAAAAATTCATAAAACTATTAAAATTGTTTCCGACGATTTTGAGAATCAAAAATATAATACGGCTATCGCGAGATTAATGGAATTAACCACTGCTTTTTCCAGGGAGAAGAACATTTCTATTGATTTATGGAAAAAGTTTTTAGCTTTAATCGCTCCATTCACACCGGCTTTGGCCGAGGAATTATGGCTAGGACTTGGCGGGAAAGAGTCAATTTTCAAAAGTAAATCTTGGCCGGAATATGACCCTGAATTAGCGATAGACGAAAAAATAAAATTGGTTATTCAGATAAATGGAAAATTGCGGAATACCATTGAGACAGATGCGGGCATTTCGGAAGCGGAAGCGAAAAAGCTGGTTCTGGAAAGCGAAAAAGTTAAAAAATGGATAGATGGCAAAGAGATAATAAAAGTAATTTTTGTTAAAGGAAAATTAGTGAATATTGTAATTAAGTAGTTTTTATACGCTAACTAAACAAGTATTACAAAATTATTTTATGAATTTACATTATTTTCAAGGGAATGTGTCGCAGGGCTTTGTGGCGATTTATTCAACCCGGATGATATTGCGCATTGCCGGCGCTTTAATAAGCCTATTTTTGCCGATATTTTTGTATATTTTGTTTGATTTTAACATAAAGTACGTTTTGTATTACTATTTAATCGGCCATCTTTTATACGGATTTAGCGTAGCGTTCGGGTGCCAGTACTTAAATAAAATCGGTTTAAGAAGGTCTATTAAAGTCGCGGTTTTTTTAGGGGCGATTTATTATTTTTTATTTTATCTGTTGGCAGGATTTGTAGAAACAGGCGAGTTCGCGCTGTTGTTTAACAATAAAATATTCATAACCTTAATAATAATTACTATTATTCTGGCTCTTCATAGAATTGCCTGGTGGATGCCGATTCACACCGATATTGCTAAATTTACGGATAAAAAAAACCGGGCCAAGGAATTAAGCGCGGTTGAAGCAACAACCTTATTTACCGGCGCTATCGGCCCGATTATCGCCGGCTGGATATTGATGAAATACAATTTTGATATTTTATTTTTCCTGGGAATAATTATTTACTTGATTTCTTTTTTGCCGTTAATGTATTTACCCAGGACAAAAGAAAAGTTTTCTTGGGGGTATTTTGAGACCTGGAAAAAGTTTTTTTCCAAAAAACGGCGCCGGGCAATAATTGCGTTTGCCGGCAATGGAGCCGAAGATGTTGTCGGCGTAGTGATATGGCCGATTTTTATCTTTAATTTATTAAAAGGAAATTATTTTGAAATCGGAGCCTTAACTTCTTTGGTTGTGGCAGTTACTATTATTATGCAGCTACTCGCCGGTAATTACGCGGACAAAAAAAATAAGGATAGAATGATCCATTGGGGAAGCGCGTTTTACGCCGTGGGCTGGATAATTAAGGTGTTTATCGCGACCGCGTTCCAGATTTTCATAGTATCAACTTTTCATAATTTTACCAGGATCTTCGCGCGCACCCCTTTTGACGCGCTAACTTACGAACGCGCCGCAGACCAGGGCCATTA
>QMNH01000079.1 GCA_003647675.1 Candidatus Falkowiibacteriota bacterium
AATTCCCATTTAGGATACCGCCCTATTCCTTGCGGGTGGGCTAATACCGGCTCTTTCCCTTTCTTATAGATAGTCCATAATCGGGAACCCTTGATATTGCATACCCGGTACCAATACTTCTTTGAAACATCAGATACTTCCCATATTCCCACTTTATTCATTGTCGTTCTTACAGCCATTGCTACCCCCTTTCCCGTAACTTTCACAACTTCTCAATTACCACATGTCGTACGTCATTAAAAACCGATTTAATTATTAGACGGCCCCTAATTTTTTAGCCATGCTAACGGCCCTTCTGTAATTTTCTAACGCTATCCCGGCCCGTACGTTTACCGGTACCCGTGTATCCTCTTGTATGTCGTATGGTCTTTGTGTTGGTGTTAAAATCACGTCTTTCATTGTATGGCCACCCCTGCTCCCGGTTGAAAAATTTCCGAACGTTCCGCAATGGTTTTAAGATGCGGTTTCCATTCTGTATTATTATCTAGTTTGTCTTTCGCCAATGCCACTTTTACAGCCTTGTCTAATCTGTCATTATTGTACGGGGTGTGTTTGTCGTTTCCTTCGTACCAATTTAGGTACTCAAGGTTACATACAATACAAGAATAATCAAAATCATTATCTATTGAACCATATAAATTAACTTCTACCCTGTCTTTTTCGCAATAATGGCAAATCATATTTAACCCCTTTTTAGAACCGGACGAAATATTAAAAACTTCTTATACTTATATTATCGGTACCCGGTTGAATAACTTTAGCACTTTTTTAATATTTATTTTTTAACTCTTACCGCTATCAATTTTCCAAATACCTTAACGTCATCAATCACTGTAGGGTATACGGTTTGTTTATGTGTAAAAGATGCTAATTCGTTTTTTACTCTCTTTGCGTTTTCGATTGCGTTATTCATTTTTAATCCACTGGAAAGTTTATCAATTTAACTGATTATATATATAGCTAATGCCATGCCAAACTATACACCTGTTCAAATCGTTCTAACGGTTCCCGGTGTTTCATTGTGGCCGCCCCCTGCACCATTCCGGGATTAACGGTATCGGTTTAAACCATAACTATTAATCTGTCTAATGCTCTTTTGTGGGATTTAATCAAAGACTGTACCGCTTCATCCTGTGTTTTTACGTTCCACCCTAAATATCTGTCTGCGGAAGTTTTACACCCAGAAAGTTCACAATTAAAACCCTTTCCGTATTCTGTATAATCGTGAATATATCCTATTATTTTGTCGTTATAAAAAAGCCTGAATACTTTTGATAATTTTGACCTTGTGCGCTCAACCTTAATAGTTTCCTTATTGCCACAACTATTACATACTTCCACCGGAATTTCTACAACAGTTTCTTTTATACATTTTTCGCAATTACTTAACATTGTTTGGCCCCTTTAAAAAATAATAAGAAAGTTAAATACTATCCTATTACATAGCTAATGACGTGCCAACCGGAAACCGCCGTACAATCGAGTACACGCGGTTTCACGGTTTAGGCTGTGTCAAAACAATACTGGTAATCAATCAATACTGTTTCCTTTTGGTACAATCTCGTTTTACTACACACTTCGTTACTTCCCGTAGTATAATTATTGGGTTAAGGCGTGTACCTTTTTAAGGTTTCCTTTCAATGAACCATTGCGTTTCCGCATACACACCACGCAATAAAATACTACCTATTATAAATACCATGATAGGAATTTCACAAACTAACACAATAATTATAAACTCGCGCAACTACAATCTTACTGTTATATCCGTGTTCGTTAATAAATAAAAATCATGTTCACCATTCGCCCTGTGTTCAATCCACGTAAGGTTAACAGACTGAACCGCTATTAATTCGTCCTTATTTAAGGCACTGAAGAAGGCGGCAATCTTTACCCTTAACGCTTCCTGTTTTACTGCTAAATCCACTCTTTCTTCATTTGTCATTTGTTCGCCCTTTTTCAAAAGTTATGTGATAGTTAAATAACTGTTATTTAGTTTGTTATTCAATTAACTACGTAACTTATAAAAACGACTATATACTATTTTTTTCAATTGTCAAAATAATTCCGAAATATATTTTAAAATACTTTTTGCTTATAGGGGAATGGTGGCAATCAGGAAGGGTGGGCCGCCCTTCCTGATTGCCTTGATTTAAAACGTAGATAGTTGGCGTGGTGGGGTTTCCGGGTGGGCCGCCCGTACTAACCCCAAGTGATGGAAGTCTGTTTAATTATGTTTTATGAAATCATGAAGCTTTTTTAAGTACGATAGTAACTAAGGTTATTATAATAGCTAATAAGGACAAACCGACAGCACTCCAAGACGCTACCAAACCAGCTCTATGTCTCGTAGAGTTAACAATGTGCTGCTCATGCTTGACATGCTCATCATGTAAAGCTTTTAGTCTACTTAGTTCAAGCTTTATCTCTTCGGTGCGTGCGAATAATTTATAATGTGTAAGAGTATTGTCTTTTACTAATTGGTCATAACTTTTACTTATATGTGATAAATTAGATTTATTGACAACTGAATCTGTTGATAAACTTTGTATTAAGTTTTTTATCTCTTTGATTTCTTTATCTGTCGCACGCGCAAGCCTTCGTACTTCTTGGTATTCGCCATCATCATTTATATGCATATCACGCTACCTTTCTTAGCCTACTATAATCGCCGCTGTTGTAGTTACCGTATCACTTCCCGCGCCGCCTGTGTGAACGGTAAGCTCTATATCCCATCCTACCGATGGCGTAATATCAACTTGACCATCAGTACTACCGCTACCGCCTGTAAGCTCGCTAATTAAATCTGTTGTAGTGTTGTCTGTAGATGCGGTTTCTGTTATTTTAACTGATCCACTTAACATAATTGGCCGCGCTCTGTCTCCATTCACAAAACCCATAAATCCTCGATGGGTTAAGTTAGGTTGACCAGGTACTTTTTGAAATGTTACAGAATTTTTATTAAGCACGTTATACAACGACATAGTACCTGCCGTGGTTTCACTTAATATCTCAACCTCTTCGCTGAAATTGGAATAGTTTTCTTTTACGTTTAGGCTATCTAATAAATCTTTTGATGTTGTCATGGTTTAACTTTTACCAAATGATGTTAATGGGTTTTCACTTGTGCTAAATTCAACAAATGCGTCGCCGCTTCCAGTTATCCTTCTTTTCCAGGAATAAGTAGGACTGGTATTACACCCCTCAGCGCTTGTATTTGTGAATTGTACACTCAATGGATTCGCACCCACTGACGGTGACGCGGTGAAACTGGCTACCGGTTCAACGGCTAAGGATATAAAGCCGGTTTCTGTTGATTCCCCGTAATCCTGTATTGCAGTCGTTGTATACATTCTTGTCTGTAATTTAGCTTTAATACCGCGCATATATCCAGACTCTACTAATTCAATATCTGGCAGTACCTGGGCCAATGTTGATACAGGTGCGGCAGAGGTTATATCTGGCAATCGTGAGTGTGTTTGCCATGTATTAATACTTGTTGGTACGGATTGCACGCCCAACACATCAATAAATCCATCGATTGTTGTAATTCCGTATGATGTTAAAATCATCATTTCAATAATTACAAATCGCGGATCGCTACTATATGACGTAAAATTAAGAGTTGCAGAATTCGTAAAATAAAAATAAGACGCACCATTGAAATCAAGTGTGTGTTCAATTATTTTTGTTGATGTTGTATCGCCAGCCCTCGCGGCCCACGCTGCCGCCGCCGTGCCTCCCATCCCCCATACATAATTATTACTAACTAAACCCGCACCAGCAACGGAAGACGTTAGCGTATCTGCAGCGCCGTCTGTCGCTAATACCGCCAGTGACACGTCATATGCTTGTCCGGGTGCCCCTGTGTAAACGTGCGAAGGGTTTTCATTTTCTGAAATACTCCCGTCACCAAACGTCCACAGCCATTTCCGCTGATAACCCGCGTCCAAGGTGGTAGTATTGGTGAAATTAACCGTTAACGGACTAACCCCACACTCTACATCTGCCGTAAAACTTACTGTAACGACTGGTGCCATTTTTTATATTCCCCTTCCTACGCCTTTAGAACTAACAACTATTCTATTTTCGCCGTCTGCTAAATTTAAACTATATTGCAACCGTTTTATAATCCCACTAAAAATAATATTACTGTCTCTATTTATATCTAACCTATCGCCGATTTGTGCGGTGCGCCCTTCAAAAACCGGGATCTCAAATTGTGCGGTATAAGGGTTCCCGTGTTCCAGTAAAATTGCATCGCATATATTTCTGCAATGCGTATCAGTTTCTATGTACGGGTTTTCGTAAACATCACCGGCCATAGTTGCCGTTATTCCGTTAACCGGCCTCTGTGCTGTTACCACTTTAACGGCCTCCGTTGTACCTGTTCCGTATTTAATCTTAGTGCCTAGTACTGTTAAGGTGTAGTCAAAACGAGGGATGGCCCATACTTGCACCCCTCCACCCTCCAACATATTTATATTATGTTTTAATTGTAGGACGTAATCATCGTCCTCGGTAAAAAATGACCAGTCCGCGCCGGTGATAGTTTTTGTGTATGAGTCAAAAGGGTATAAGTAATGTTCAAAAATTCCGGTTGATGTAAACGAGATACTATTCAAACCTTGTTTTGATATACGGTGTTCCTGTACTACATACTCAATTGTTGTATCAAAATTCTGCCAGTATACTACGTCTGCTTGTACAGTTCGTGGATCTGTCAGTGCTTTACTACCGCTATACTCTGCGATAATTTCCCCGGAGCCAATAACAATTTCCGCGTTAACTTTCTGCACACTTCTTGTAGTCTGTTCATTGATCAAATTATCAAAATCAATTGTAAAATTCAGACTATTTTTAAAAATAATTGATTCGTCAACGGTTAAAATATTACTACTTGATAGCCAATTCTGAACTTCGGAATATACCCGTAAATCTGGGTATAAATTCCCCTCAACTTTAGAGCCGCTTAACTCTAAAAATTTCCTGGTTGTATCAATTACACTTTCATTTGATAAACTTAAAACTGGATGCGCTGAAGCTGACGTGTAATCTTCTATAGTTACCCTGTCCTCTAATATATTCCAGCTTTTTTGATTAAGCACACTTTGTATAATATCTTTCATGGTGCTGAAATTATTAGCATATGTATAATTAAAACTACCCGGAAATTGTAATATTCTTGAAGATACAGGGATTACAATATCGCCATCTTTTGTGTTTACAAAGTAATCACTGCCATCGATTACCGAGTCATTACCCACCCATTCCACGCCC
>QMNH01000080.1 GCA_003647675.1 Candidatus Falkowiibacteriota bacterium
ACCCAAGTCTTTGCCCTCTTCCCCGGCCGGATATAGCGGTAGCGGAAAAATTTATGGTTCTAGGCTTGCCTACTTTTATAACTTTATAAAAAGAAAAAAGTAAAACTAGGCTGGCCGCTATTTCAATACTATTTAAAACATTTTTATTTATCGCCCAGTCCAATACTACTGCCGAAAAGGGCCAAAATAATTCGCAAATTGTGGCCGCAGACGCGGTTATTCTCTTTAACCCGAAATAGTAAATAAATATTGCCCCGGCTCCGCTGGTAAAAACTATTAAAAATAATAATTTCCAATGGAGAATTGATAAACCGTTTATTTGAAAAATATCTTTATTTATCAATATTAACCCCAGGGCTAGCAAGCTGGTTATTCCAAACCGAAGCGCGGCCGTTGATTTAAAATCCAAATGATTTACTATTCTTTTGCCAAATACCGTGGACGACCCGAAAGCAAAGGCCGCTAAAATTGCAAACCAAGCGGCGTGATGAAATAAATTAATTTCGGATAAATGCAGGCCTGATTTGCCAAAAGCCAAAAAATAAGCCGCGATAATGGCTACTCCAGCCCAAACATAAAACTTACGGCTTAAGCGTTCACCTAGTATCAACCGAGCCATAATCAAAGCAAATATCGGCTGCAGTTTCTGCAGTATTATAACCGTGGCAAAAGTTACCTCCCCGTCTATAGCCGCGAAAAAGGCCTTGGTAATCATTAGCGTGCCTAACAATCCGCCAAAAACGCATACCCAGAAAACCGCTCCCCAATCTTTCGGACGAAGCATTTTTATTCTGCGCCAATTTAAAATTATAAAAGGGCTTAAAAATATAAATCCCAATATATGTTCTAAAAATACAACTAAAGCGGCAGGCAAAGTATAAAATTGCGGCCGGATAAATATGCCGTCCAGACTCCAGAATAACGCGGCGAGCATTATAGCGCCGGCGCCCAAAAGGCTAATTTTATCTATCTTAAATTTTTTTAACATTCTTTTTCTAATCTTTTAGACAAACAGCACTTGAATTTCAAAATACCCGCATGCCGTTGGATTAATTTAATTTTGATGATTTGTATAGTTCCTCTTTATAAGGCTTTAATCTGATAATTTCACCCTTGAATACTGTTTTTAATTCTGTTTCACAAACGCCTTGGTCATAGCCCAGGCAGATAACATCAGGCTTATATTTTATTATTATATTATATTTATTTTTTATCTGGCCCAATACGGCCCGATTAATAAATTTTATCTTTTTAATTTCTTCCAGTCTTTCTTGTTCATTTTTCCTCGGTAATCGGCCTTTTATTTTTTTAACATTTACATCTCTCGCAACCACTACAATTAAACTTTCACCGTATTCCCTGGCTTGTTTTAAGCAGGAAATATGCCCCGGATGCGGGCGATCAAAAGTACCAAAGCACATCACGGTTTTATTCTTCTTATCCATTCTGCAATTTTTTAATTTCTTCAAGCAATGCCTTTTTTTCCAAACTGCCGTCCCTATATTTATTGGCTTCAATCTTTAAATCCTCAATTTTTTTCTTCTTGCCGACTTCTTCCTCTAGCGCCAGTCGCTCTATTCCGCCAGCCGCGTACCTTTCTTCCTCGGCCTTGAGTTCGTCAATATTCAATTCTTCTTCAGTTTTGGGCGGCCCGCTGACTTTTCGGGCTTTAGGTTTTAATTTAACAGCTCCCTGCCCGGTTCTGTAATCATATAAAACCACAACATTGCCTTTATTAGTCGTAATCAGCTTGTCATCTTCCGTCCTTAATAAGATATCATCTTCAAAGCCCTCGGGAGTGCTTGAAGAAATATTTAAAAATAAATAAAAATTAAATAATTTTTTTAATAATATTTTTTCATCCGGCTTAATCTTTTTAAAATAACTGTTATTAAAATATTTTGCCTCGCCAATACTGCTCCCGATTTCTTTCCCGGTACTGCTTAAATAATCCCCTAGCCAATCGGCCATGGTTTTTATTTCTTTCCCATTTTCAGTTTTTATTGTGTCGGTTATTTGTTCCTGGTTTTCAACTAAAGCATTTTTTATATTATTTTTAACTCCGTCTCTATCTTCAAAATCCATAAACAATAATTTTTTATTTATTCTCTCTACTATGTCAATATCGTTTACGCTTAAACCCAAAAATAAGCTATTTTTTATCAAATCCGCAATTTCATTGGTTGATAAAAAAGGAATGATTAAAAACTGAAGAGCAATAAAAGCTTCCTCGTTAGCCGGGTTCTCCTGAATTAATTTATTATATTCTTTTTTCGCAATCCGATAAAGCTTATTACCGCTGACATCATCCAGATAATAAACTAATTCTTCTACTTTTTTTGTAAAATTATTTATTTCTTCCATAATTAATTATTTTTATTTGTATCTGTTTTTTCTGTATCTATTTTTACGGTTTTATCTTTCATAGCTATCCTGCCTGCGTTCGCAGTATTAATTATGTCCGGTTTCATTCCTTTTCCTTGAACACTTCCCTTAATATAACCGGCAAATGTCCTTATTATCTCGGCTTGTTCTTTGTTATTAACTCCTACTTCATCTGCTAAATCCATAATCTCCTTTAAGGTTTTATCGCTCGTTCCAATTTTTTGAATTACATCCAGCCGTACTCTATTAACCTGCCCCATATCATGCGAAGTTAATGATCTTAAGTAGGCTTTACCGGCCTCATGTATTCCGTTAGCATCTCCGTTGGGGGCTTCAATTATAATAGTATCAGGATGAAGCGTTCTCATTCTGGCCTGGCTTTCCAAATTATTAAATTTACCAACTATTGCTTCGTTTCTGCCTTTACTGGACTCCAGCCCGCCATCCATCATTCTGTAAGTATCATATTTATAACCCCCGGTAGCCGCATCCCCCATCGCCATCCCGTATCCTACCCCGTTTCCGCCGGCAAACGAAATTCCACCTATTTGATTAGCATGGCGAGCCGACATTTTATCGTCTAAACCGGTTTGCTTAAACATTCCCTGGATTAAGGCTTGGGCGTAAGCCGGAGAAACGTTATTGCTTCTATAATCTTTCGTTACGCTCTGAATTTCTTCTTTGCTCATAACCTTTTCTTTCCCGTCTGCTCCAGTAACTTTTGTGTCTTTTAAAGCACTCTCTATTAAGCCACCATCTTGAGTCATTAATGTTTTAATTCTATTGTCTTTTAAGGCTTCATTTAAATCATTATTTTGCGCCAATACGCTTAGGGCGGCGACTATCCTGTTATTATTCTTTTCTTCATAGCCTTCAATCAATTCGGATATTACCGCGTAATCATTATCTGATCTTTCTTTTATAGCGGAAATTTCCTTGTTAATTAAATCTTTAGAGCCGCTTTCGCTGTGAATCGGCTTATAACGCCTCTGCCAATTTTTCCCTTGCCCGCCGAATAAACCGACATGTCCCACTCTTAAATCAGCAGAAGTCTTCTGATGTTGTTCGGTTTCTTTATCTATTTTTTCTAAATATTTATCCTTACTACCAGTATATTCAAAATCTTTCCTTACTTCCTTTCGCGCTTCCTCTTTAGACAAGCCTCCCTTTTCTCTGTAATCTTTAACCACATCAGACCAACTATTTCTAATCTCTTTTCTTTTTTTGTCTTTATCTAAATCCTTTAATCCGGTATTTATTTTTCTTTCCTCTGATCTTTTTGCTAAATAATCATGTTGTTTAGCTTTCGTCTCGTCATCTTCTTTTCTTTCATCGCTCTTTTCCCGTCCTAAATATTGTTCTTTGCGCATAAACTTTCCAAACGTATCCTGCCATACCGAACTGCCATGAGCACCCCCGGCAGATTCATAATTCCCCATATCTTCAGCCTTTTTCGCCTTCCAGCCCTGGGCGATCATCCGATAATTAAGGCTTGACTGTTTTTCAACTCCCAATTTTCTTTGCCCAGCCATTTGCAGAGTATCCAAGTTTCTTCCGGCTTTAAAGAAGCCCGCTTTTCCTACCGATTTTCCAATTCCCACCCCCTTATTTATCGCCCCCATACCGGCACCGGCCGCCTTGCCGGCCATACCGCCCATTTTCTGTGTAACGATCAGGCCTCCGACCAATAAAGCGATTGTAATTATGTAGGTAAAAAAACTGCCGGAACAAAACAGACTGTTCTGGCCAGCGCATATTTCACCGCCAGCTCCTATCGCGTCACTGGACAAAGCATTGCTTGAGGCATGGGCAGTAGTTAAAGCCAGCCAGATAAAAAAGGCTAAAAGAGGCCCGACCACTACCTGCTTAATAAAATCATCCCAAAAACTAAAAAATTTCTTCGCGGCCGGAAAAGCCTCTACTAAAAAAGCGATCGGCGATAATATCACATAAACCCACAACATTACTACCCGCATAACCAAAACCGCCAGCATTACCAAAACCACAATAAATGTAATCAACATGGCAAAAAAACCGGCCATTATGGCCCCGGCGGTTTCCCAGGCTCCAATTACGTCTGCTTCTGCGGATTTATCGGTAAAAGCCAAAAACTGCTTAATCTGGAACGTATTTACCAAATTGTTAGCGCCGTATTGGCCAAAGCCGTTAACAAAAGTAATCATTATCACCTGGCCAAAATCTATTATTATACCGCAGATAGTGCGGGAAAAATTAATCAAAACCGCCATTATCAATAGCTTGGGCAAAAGACGCTTAATGCTGTAGTTTTCCAGCTTTAATATAGTGGCAAAAGCAATAACCAAAAGTATTAAAATAAAAAACATGTTACACAGGTCCCGCACCAGACCCCAGCCTATTGTTACTGCCGGCACATTGGTAATGTTATTAAAACTGGCCACTTTAACCAAAACATCAATCACAAAAGTCAATATTAGACCAATTACATAGGCAAAAAAATACACAATCCAACCGAGCAGTCCGATGATCGCCTTTACCGTTGAACTTTCGCTGGTTGTTTTGTCAAATGAATTTATTATCGGATTGCCTAAAAAATCTGTAGCTTGAGCATATGAATTTCCTGCTAAAAAAATAAAAATAATACAAAAAAATATAATAAAAATCGCAACTTTTTTGCTTTTTAAAATTTTCAAAAATTTATTTTTAACTTTTTCTGCCATTTAAAATACAAATTAACTTAATTTTATGAAGTTATAAAAAATATATCTGCTAAAGCCTTGATGCCGTTCCAGCCTAAACCTAAAAGCATATAACCTTTTTCCAGCCAATTAGCGCTTAAAAAATCCACTATCATTACCACTAACGCAAATGCCGAAAAAATAAAAACCCACGCTATTAAATCAA
>QMNH01000081.1 GCA_003647675.1 Candidatus Falkowiibacteriota bacterium
GCTTATAACCGGAATTTATCAATTTATCTTTTAATTGGCACCGTTTTTATTATTATGCTGTTTTTGTTCGCGGCCGTTAGACTGTGGGATTACGCGTTGCTTTATAACAAGATAAAGGAAGTTGACAAGACAAAAGACGAATTTATTTCTATTGCTTCCCATGAACTGCGCGCTCCGGTTACCGGCATAAAAGGCCATACTTCCATGATGCTTGACGGTTCTTTAGGAATAATTAACGACCGGGTAAAAAATAGCACCGAAATGATACAGTTAGCCGCTGAAAGATTAAATGTATTAGTTGAGGATTTGCTGGATGTCAGCCGGATTGAGCAGGGGCGAATGAAAATAGATTCTGAACCAGCCAATATTAGCAGGACAATCAAGAGGGCGATAAAAGAATTAAAAGTCCAATCGGATATTAAAGGCATAATCATAAATTATAAGCCGTTTATTGACAGTTTTCCTTTGATTAATATAGACACGAAGCGGCTGGACCAGGTTTTTATAAATATAATCGGCAATGCTATTAAATATACGGACGAAGGCAGTATAGATATTACGGTTGAAGTAAAAAATGATAAATTTTTAGAAATAAAAATAAAGGATACCGGCATGGGCATGTCGGCTAAGGATCGCGCCCGGCTGTTTGAAAAATTTTACCGAGTGCAAAATAAAAAAACAAAAGGCATTACCGGCACCGGCTTAGGACTCTGGATTTCCAAGCGCTTGATAGAGCTTATGGACGGCTCTATAAGCGTTGATTCCATAGAAGGTGTTGGCACCCAATTTACAATTCAGTTTCCAATAGTAAAAAATAAAAATTAATATAAAAATAAACCAATGAAAATTTTTATAAATGCACAGGAAAAATACAAACTTTTAATTTTACAAATTATTTTGTACATTTTAATGTTAATTATTTTTTTGCCAAACGCTTTGCTGGCTTACGGGTAAAGAAAACTGAATATTTTTAAGCCGTTGCTAGTTTTTATACATTAATTAACTAACTAACTAACTAACTAAAAAGAACTATGAGAAAAAAAATGTTTTTATTGGCGATCATGTTGGTTTTCGTTTTTTCAACTGCTTTGGTTGGCAGTGTGGGAGCTGAAACCGATTATGCCGGACAAATCGTAAAAATGGAGGGTTTGGATACTCTCTATTATGTTACCGCGGAAGGAAATCGTTATGTTTTTCCCAATGAAAAAACATATAAGTCCTGGTTTTATGATTTTTCCGATGTAGCTACAATTAGCCAGGCAGAAATGGAAGCCCTGCCTTTAGCCGGCAATGTCCGTTATCGCCCGGGAGTGCTGCTTATTAAAATCCAGACTGACCCAAAAGTTTATACTGTAACGCAAAACGGGGTTTTGCGCTGGGTAAAAACTGAAGCCAAGGCCAAGACAATGTTTGGTGAAAACTGGAATCAGCTAGTTGATGATATTGCTGATTCATTTTTTACTAATTATACAGTCGGTGATCCGATTGAAGAGGACGAAGAGTACGACGTGGACGCGGAAGCAGCCAATACCAACACTATTGAAACTAACCGCGGTTTGCATTTAGGCCATGCCAAGCAGGCCAATACTGCCAAATGCCGGGCTGTACCGGCGGTTCCGGGCCATAAAGGTAATCAAGCCACGCCGGCAGTACCGGCTCGGGTTTGTAAAATGGAGCAAGCTCAGAACAGTGAAGAAGAAGAGTCGGAAGAAGATACTACCGTTCCGGTAATAAGTGATATTGCCACCAGCACAACTGCTGACGGCGCTACTATTACCTGGACGACTGACGAGGAAAGTACCAGTGAGGTAGAATATGCTTTAGAAAATCTGCCTTCCGCTTCATCAATTCTTGCGTCAGATTCCGTTATGATAACCGACCACTCAATTAGTTTAACCGGATTGACCGCCAGTAGCACCTATTATTTTATAGTTAAATCGATCGATTTGTCCGGTAATACAGCCACTAGTTCAGAGAATATATTTACTACCGAGTAATAAGAAAGTTTAAGATATAACAAAACAAGGCCAAAAGGGCCTTGTTTTGTTTATGCGGAACCTAGTAGACGCAACTCGAATTTTCTTTAAGTAAGACAATGGTTGTTTTAGCGTTCCAAGGTTGTAATAATTAATTTTTAATATTTATGCCCAATGCATTGGCAACAAGTATTATTTGAGAAGGACTAATTGTAATTTCCCTAAAATTGTTTATATCCATTATAGTGTTTTGGATATTGGATTTTCGTAAATCAATATTTTTAAATTCAGCTTGCGAAAAATTAACTTCACTTAAGTCACAGTTTATAAATGAAACATTTTTTAATTTGACTCCATGAAAATCAGAATTTTTTATATCACAATTTTTGAAAATAGTATTTTCTATATTTGCAAATTTAAAATTTGTTAGATTTAATTTACTATTATCTATTTTTACATTTTTAATAATTGTTTCCGCAAAATCCGCTCCAGTTACTTTTGAGTTTTGAATTAACGTTTGTTTTAAAAATAAATTTTTAAACTCTGAATTCGAAAAATTACATGTCTCTAATTTAGATAAAATAATTTCAAAGTCTTTTAAATTAGAATTGGTAATACTAATATTTTTTAAAGTAGATTTATAAAAACTTATATCATTAAGCTTTTTTTTCTCTAATACAAATTTACCTATAATTATATTTTTGTTCTTTGAATTGTCATTAAAGTATTTGTTTAGCATTTAATAATATTATCATAAAAATTTGAGTAAGTCCCGTTTCTATAAAAAAATTGCCTCAATAAAAGACAATTTTTTGTTGCGGGAGAGGAAGGGAGGGGGGGGGTATAGTGAGGCTCAGCATAACCTGGTTTAAGGAGTTGGATCGGTATTACTATGTGCCAAAAATTGGTGAATATTCGGTGTAAAATGGTTATTCGCCTTATTTTAATGAGCTTTTCCCAATGGCGCTAATTCGGGCAAGAACGGGGTTATACGGGGCGGGATAAGAGGAAATCGGGACAAGTGGGGTCTTGACTTATCCCCTATAATCCCCTATAATACATTATATAAACAATAAGTGATTAATTTATCTATATGGCTAAAGATAATAGACTTACAAATAGATTAAAATGGGAGAGATTTGAAGACTCACAAAAGATACAGCGCTTACTCACAGATATTGACGAGTTAAAGGGACGTTGGATCGCGGGAGTAAAGCTATCGCCGCAGATTTTGAGTAAATTAAAGCGTTCAGTGGTTATTGCCTCGACCGGCTCTAGCACTCGTATTGAGGGAGCTGAATTAACAGATGAACAAATTGAAAAATTGTTTAAAGGTTTGAAAATTAAAAAGTTTGCAACCAGAGATGAGCAGGAAGTGGCCGGTTACAAAGGATTACTTGAGAATATATTTGACTTTTGGGAGAAGATAAAATTCAACGAAAGTACTATCAAACATTTTTACAAAGAATTACTGAAGTATTCCGAAAAAGATAAAAAGCATTTAGGTAATTATAAATTTGGAAGCAATCGGGTTGAGGCGGTTGATGTCAGCGGTAAAGTTGTGGGTGTTGTTTTTGAACCGACTCCTCCACACCTAACTCCCAAGGAAATGTCAGAGTTAATTGAATGGACCCAAAATGCTTTTAAAGAGAATCTGATTCATCCATTACTTATCATTGGAAATTTTGTTTTGGAGTTTTTGGCAATTCATCCCTTCCAAGACGGTAATGGCCGAACTTCACGTGTACTTACAAATTTTTTAATGCTTCGAGCGGGATATGAATATATGCCGTATGTTTCGCATGAGAAGTTTGTGGAAGATAATAAATCAGATTATTACCCGGCTCTCCGCAAAAGCCAGGGCAATTATAAAAAACGTCAGAGCAACATCGCTCCTTGGATGATTTTCTTTTTAACTATTTTGCTTGAGCAGGCCAAAATGGCAATCGAAATTAATGACAGCGAAAGAATCGAACTTTTCTTGTCAGAAAAACAATTTAAAGTCTGGCAGTATTTTCAGGATCATGAATTTGTTGCTTCCAAAGATATCCGGGAAAATTTAGGAATTAAAGAGGCGACCGTGTTGCAGATTTTTAATAAGCTTTTGTATATGAAGAAGATTGAGAGGCTGGGGATGGGGAGAGGGGTTAGGTATAGGAAGATTTAGTAAAATGTAAAATTTTACAAATTAATTACAAAAAAAATAGCTAAAAAAGAAAGATACTTACAAATATTTAATTACTTGCTTGAGTTTTTAAAAATCAGGAGTAATGCCGTTAGAAAAAGCGACTACTATAACCGTGGAAAATATGCAACATACGCAACAAGATGGCACTTGCGTACCATCTTGTTTATTAGTGCGGAACCCGATAGACGCAACTCGAATTTTTGTTAAGCAAAATAAAGAGAATTTTTATATTCCAAAATTTATTTAAGCCAAGATAATGTTTCTTTAAATAATTTTATTTCAGTATCTTTTTCATCAAAACAATGTCCAGCTTCTTTTATAATCACTAATTCTTTTTTACATTTAAATTTGCTAATTATTTTTTTCCATTCTTTTTTTAAAACACCTTGTCCTGCACAAATAATTTTTAGTGGCATCGTGGTTTTATTTATCCATTTATTATAATCAAGTTTTTGCCAGTCGCTAACCATTTTTTTACTTACAATATAGCTTGGTCCCCAACTAACAATGTATGCATTTATATTTTTATCAAAACGATACCAATCATCGTCATCTTCGTTTGTTAAATTTATAGATGGATCCCAAAGGACAATTTTTTTTATATTTTTTATCTCAGCTTCAAAAATAGATGGACCGCCCAGGCTGTGGCCTACTAAATAAATCGAAGAAAATTTATTTTTGAAATACTTAATAACCTGATTTAAATCTTCGCTATGGGTTTTTATTGTACAATTTTCTAAACTCCTTCCACTTTTTTCTCCTGTATATAAATCAAATCTAAAAGTTGCAAACTTTTTGTTATTAAAAAATTTTGCAGCATTATAGAATTGGTGTTCATTTTTATGACCAGTTAACCCGTGAACAAAAACAATCAGTTTGTTGGATTTTATTTTTTGGTCAAGGACTCCGTAAATATTAAACTTTTTATCTTTTGATTTTATTATTATACTCTTCTGCATAATAATATTATAGCAAAAATATGAGAAAAGTTAGAGGGAGCCATCTTTTTTTTGGGGGGGGGTAGTAAGATTAATAAAAAAGTTGACTATTAAAAGCCAACCTAATTTTGTGGGGGCTGGTTGA
>QMNH01000082.1 GCA_003647675.1 Candidatus Falkowiibacteriota bacterium
AACCCAGGCAATGGTATTTTATTGGGACGGTGTTTCGTCTGATTATAATTATTCGGTGCCGATAGAAGATAATTATATTAACCAAGCACTCAACCAAAATGGTGAAATATTTTTAGTAACAACAGGAAGGTCTCTTGGAGATACTTTAAGGAAATTAACTCAAACAGGAAGCGAAGTGGTCAAACAATTAAAATTTAAAATCGGGGGGGCTACTTATAAATTTAATATGATGGGAGGAACATTGAGTAACAGAAATATTAGATATAAAATGGATACTTTTCAAAATAGATTATTGATAGGAGCGAGTGATTCTACCGGTAAAAAACATTTTGTTTTCGCCTATGGAGCATCCGAAGGGGCACTGCCAAATGCTTTTTATCAGCCCTATTCTGGGGCGGATACTACCTTATCTGGAAATATCGGATTAGTAAAACAGATTTATACTGGTATGATTTATTTGTCTTGGTATGATGGTTCAGTTTATCATTTTTATAAATTAAGTTCAGGCAATTCCAGCAATGCTTCTTGGAAGGGGCTTTATACCGACGCTGGTCAGAGGATAAGAATAAATTATGTCAAGTTTTATTTCAAGCCCTTGGTATCGGGAGACAGCGTAACGGTTTCATTGGATACAGATTACGGAACTTCCAATTCGCTGGGAACTATAAGTTATGCGGCGGACGGAGCAATAACTTCCAAAAAGTTTGTCAAGAATATATTGTGCCACGCCTTTCGTCCCGTTATCAGCTGGACGGCTGGCGGAACGGCATTTTCAAAAATAGTGGTCGACTTTGATTATATAAACGATTAACATAACAAATATGGCAACAAACATAGAACAAAGATTAAAAGAAATGGGATTATGGGAGAGGTATCGGGATATTAAAACCCGCCAAGCTTTGATGACCCCAGAAGAGTTAGAGAAATACGGAGCATTTCCAGATTATTCCAAGATTAATCCCCCGACCGCCCCGGCGGCAGACATAGACACGACGCAAGCCCCGCCGATAGACAGCGGAGCGGGAGATGTTTTGGCGGCTGGCGAAGGAGCTAAGGGAGCGGCTAAAGCCGCCTTACAGGATTATGAGAAAAGGATAAAAGAGCTGGAAGAAGAAATGGAAAAGCGGCAAAAAGAAGCCCAAAAGCAAATGAAAAAACAGCAAAACTTGATAGATAAACTGCTTAAAAGGGGAGAGGAAGCGAGAGAAGAGCGAAAGCCCCGAGAGAAACTTTTGAAAGAAGCCAAGACCGCCGCATTGGAAGAAATGGGTCTTAAACCAGAAGACATACGGCAAATAGGCGGGCTTATAGACGAAATAACGGAATACCAAAGGCAGATAGCGAATTTAGAAGCCCAGAAGCAAGCGGCTATTGACCTTAACAGACAAAGACCCGGCAGGGGTATGGGAATGCTCACAGCCGAAGAAGCTATTATAGAGAAGCAGTATAACAGCAGGATAGCCGCCAAAGCGGCTCAAGCCGGCGTGGCGAGCCAGAAGCTTCAGTTATTACAGGGAGCGTATCAGGACGCCAGAAACACGGCAAGAACAATAGTTGAAGCCGCCTTATACGACCAAAGGCAGGAGCTGGAAGACATAGAGTGGTCTTTGTCCGTCCACAGCGACTTGTATAACTTGGCTTCAAAGGAAGAACAGCAGGCGTGGACAAGAGAGTATAACTTAAAGCGGGAACAATTGGAAAAAGACAGGGCGGAACTTCAAGCCAAGCTGGATTTGATGACTGCGGCGGCTGAAGACGGAGTAAAGCTCGGCTGGGATATAAACTATATCAAAAGCAAATCAATAGAAGAATTGACGGCAGAGTATGCCAAAGCGGTAGAGGCGATGGATAGACAACTAGAAGAGGGATTGGCCGTTATTGAAGATACTAATACTGGCAAAACTTATGATTTGGGAACAGTAGCTGGATTAAAAAAATATAAGGAAGACCATCCTGATGTCACTTACTCTGATATGAATGCGTGGTTGGATGTGAATACAGATTTTGATAAAACGACAAGAGAGCAAATATTAAAGGAAGCAGGATATGTTTCTCCCGGGGAAGAAAAAGTGGAAGAATATCTTAATCCCGATTATATAAAAGAGCAATTTGGAAGCAGGTTGAATACAAAAAAGGTTCTTAGAGCGGCAGGAGTGGCTTCTTTTTGGAAAACACAAGCAAGCGAATATCAAGATTTAATTGATAAGCTTATGAAATTGGTGAACAATTATCGAACAGCGGGATATAACGACGATGAAATTCGTGATGTTATTCTTAAAAAAATAGAAAGTTGGGAAAAATAATATGGCTCAAAAAAATTGGTGGGAAGAAATTCCTCCCAAGAAAAAAACTATTACTATTTCAAGACCAAAGGCAACTTTGTTTTATAGGTATAAGACGGAGAAAACTCCTTCTGGCTTTGTTTCTATTCCTGTTCCCATAAAGCAAGAATTAAGGCAAGCTCCAGAGCCGAATTTATGGGAGAGAATAAAAGATAAGGTGCTTAGTGTTCTTGAACCCATAACGGGAATAACTCCGAGAGAATGGGAAGAAGCCAAATTAGGTGTTCCGATTAGCGCTAAATTTAGAATGCCGTTTGAAAAAGAATGGAAACCTTTACCCTTCAAGTCAGATTCTATTATTAATGTTGCCGTAGCCCCGGCAAGGGTAATAGCGAGAGGACTTGAAATAGGAACTCAAATGGGACTTGGGATAGAGCAAACTCTTTTAGATTTGGGTAGAGTAAAAGATATTATTGAGGAAAAAAAGGATGTTCCTCCTCCCTTGAAAATTCCGTCTGGTATCGGAGGATTAAAAGACCCAACGGGTTTGGTCAGAGCAAGCAAAAATACTATTGACACTTTTAGAAGATTGGAAAAAGAAAATAATCCGCAAAATAATCCTATTAATACTTTTATCAATACGCAAGTAGCATATTATGAGAATTTGGCACCAGAAATTGCTGACTGGTTAATTGCCGGTGATTTAATTAATTTAGCTCTTAAAAAATATGCTGGGAATTTAACTAAATCGGTAGCAAAAGTAAGGGCGGCTGAAGAACTTGGTTATCCGAAAACATTAGAAGAATTAGAAAGGGCCTATAAAAGAATGGCTCATATTTATCATCCTGATGTACCAGTAACCGGGAATGTCACTATGTTTAAAAGAGGACAAGCCGCTTATGAACTTTTAAAAAAGGAAGGGTTGCCGTCGGCTTTTGCGATAAGGACTACCCCGAAAGTTTCTGAATTTGTAGCTCGTTTAGTTTCTCAGGCGACAAAACCAATAGGAGTGAAAGGAGCTTTAGTTCCTCCGAGAGGATACTTACCTGGATATAGACCGATTGGCGGAAGAATGATGAGGGCGGGATTACAAATAGAGCCGGTAAAAAGAGTGGGAGGAAAGATAAAACCACCAATCCCCAAAGAGTTAGAATCATTAGCAGAAGAAGCGAGGAAGTATAAGAGTGCAGAGGAATTTATAAGAAATGTGATACCTTTGGAAACAAGGTGGAAGATTGATTATGCCAAGCGTTATGGGATAAGAAGATTAGAAGTTGGAGAAATAATCAAAAAGGGAGACATTGGATATAGTCAACCTGGCGCAAAGAAATTTACGCCAACGCCCGGGATAAAATATGATGATAATATGCACCCCATATATAGGAAAATAGCAAAGAAGGATGTAGAACCATTTTATTTGGGTGGCAAGACCAAACAACAATTAATAAACCTCTACAACCAAGCCACCAAAGGTGTAAAAGAGGTTAAGCCGAAAGCATTAACCTCAGAAGAAGAAGCCGAATTAAGGAAGATAATGCGTCAAGAGTTTGAAGATTTACAAAAAGCTGGTGAGAAAAAATTATTTGAAGATATAAAAAAGTTAGGGGGAATTAAAACTGACCCTACTTTAAAAAAAGAAATGTCGGATTTGCCGATTGATATTTTGAGAAAAACGGGAGTAAGTCCAGACGAAATGATGGAAATGTTAAATAATCGGGGATATAGATTTGAAAGTATTAGCGATATGTTTGATTCAATAAGAGCCATAAAGAGTATGCCGACGAGATATAAGCCAGCAGAAACTACCTTAGAGAGAAATCTTCGGATGGTAGAAACCATGAAGCGTAAGATGCCAAAAGCTATTTCAGAATCAAAGAAACTTAAGGAAATAGAGAAAAAAACAAGGCGACTTATACGAGAAGTAAAAGTTTCTGGGAGAATTACTCCAAAAACTATAATAAGAAAAAAAACAGGATTAACCCCTCCTAAAAAAATAGAAATAAGAGAAAGAGATCTTTTAAAATTAGTAATGAAGGGGCAAGTCAAGGCAGCAAGGATAGCTTTCAAAAAAGGAAAAAAAGAAGGAATATTTAAAGCGAAGGAGAGGTTTGAAGAGGTAATAACCCGGGCAAAACAGAAGCAAGCAATGAAAAATTGGGCGGATAAAATAAGTAAATTGAATATTAAAAATTTGCCATTAGAGCAGAAAACTCAAATTCAGGAGATCTTAAAGGATTTTGATTTAAAGTTTAGAACAGGAAAAACCTTGGCAAAAAGAAAAGCGTTGCGGGAATATATAGCAGGGTTGAGAGTGGATGGCCAGCCGGTAGAAGTTCCTGAAGAATTAATTGATATGGCTGAAAGAACGCCTTTAAATGATATGACATTAGAACAATTGGAAATGCTTTATAATGAAATAAAGAGACTGGTTCATTTGGGAAGAATTAAAAATCGTCTTATCAAGATTCAAACAGAAAGAAAAATTGAAGATGCGGTAAAGGAATTAAAAAATCATTTAATAAAATTTGGCGGTAAACCCCCGAAAGAAATTAAGGTTATTACGAAAGAGTCGTTAAGAGAGCCGTGGAAAAAAAGAAAAATAGAAGACCTCAAAGGATATATTCAAAGAACATACCG
Organism: Candidatus Falkowiibacteriota bacterium; assembly: GCA_003647675.1. Classification (GTDB taxonomy): domain Bacteria; phylum Patescibacteriota; class Patescibacteriia; order Patescibacteriales; family UBA12075; genus B7-G4. The sequence goes on from QMNH01000082.1 coordinate 4,920, forward strand.
GGTAGAAAGGATATTGCTCGCTTTAGACGAGTATGCGGAATTAATAGAAGAACCCGAAAAGGCATTAATGCAGAGAATTTTTTATGATCCGATTGATAAAGCGACAGATAAAAAACTAAAAGGAATAGGAGATTGGCTTGATAGGTTTAAAAGGATGGTTGAAGATAATAAAATTGATTTGGGGAAAATTATGACTGAAGAGCAGAAATTCGGGAAAGATGTGGTTTTAACCAAGAGTGAA
>QMNH01000083.1 GCA_003647675.1 Candidatus Falkowiibacteriota bacterium
AAAATACTAATATAAACATCTACCCTGGATTAGTGGGGTATTTTATATTTTAATGCTAATATTAGGTGATAATAAAAGTAAAAAAATTTTTAATATTCACATTCTTAAGTCTAATATAGAGCTAGGCACTAAAATAAATCCCAAATCCTAAATTCAAAAATATTAATCAAATTTAAGATATAAAAAAACAAATTTTCAAAATAAATGATTTGGATTTTGAACATTTCAATTTTGAATTTGTTTAGAATTTAGATATTAGAATTTCTAATTTTAATGATTTTAATAATTAAATATTGTAAATATAACTTTTGTATGGCCAAAAAAGAAATAAAATCTAAAACGAAAAAAAGCGCGACTCCCCAAAAAGCCAAGAAATCAACCTATGGAGCTGATTCCATAACGGTTCTGGAGGGGTTGGATCCGGTAAGAAAAAGACCCGGTATGTATATCGGCTCAACTTCATTAACCGGATTGCACCATTTAATTTGGGAAGTTGTTGATAACGGTATAGACGAAGCCATGGCCGGATATGCCTCAAATATAACCGTTACTCTTCTCGACGACAACATGGTGCGTGTCACTGACGACGGCAGGGGTATTCCGGTTGATAAGCACAAAGCAACCGGCTTAAGCGCTTTAGAGACTGTTTTAACCAAGCTTCACGCCGGTGGTAAATTCGGCGAAGGCGGCGGTTATAAAGTTTCCGGCGGCCTTCACGGAGTTGGTGTGTCGGTAGTAAACGCTTTAAGTGAATACCTTAAAGCTGAAGTTTATCGCGAGGGAAAAATTTGGACACAGGAATATAAAAAGGGCAAACCCATAAAAAAAATTAGTCCGTCCGGCAATACGAAAAAAACCGGCACGGCTATAACCTTTAAACCTGATTCTACTATTTTTAATGAAATCGAATATAGCTGGGGAAAAATCCTTGATCGGCTAAGACAGCAATCTTATTTAACCAAAGGTATTACCATAAAAATTTCCGACACAAGAAAGGGGCATCGTAAAAAAAATTATCAGTTTTATTTTGAGGGCGGAATAAAAGCCTACGTAAAGACTTTAAATCGAAATAAAAATGTAAAAAATTCCACCATATTTTATATAGATAAAGACATTAATGATTCAAAAGTTGAAATAGCGCTTCAATACAATGATGAATTTAACGAGAATGTTTTGCCGTTTGCCAATAATATTTACAATCTTGAAGGCGGCACGCATTTAATCGGTTTTCGCACGGCTTTAACGAGAACGCTTAATTCATACGCCCGCTCCCAAAAAATATTAAAAGAAAAGGAAGAAAATTTGACCGGCGAAGATGTGCGTGAAGGCTTAACCGCTATTATTAGCGTTAAGCTTACGGATCCACAATTTGAAGGCCAGACTAAGGGAAAGCTGGGAAACGCGGAAATGAAAACTTATGTTGAACAAGTTTTTGGCGAAGCTTTCGCGATATTCTTAGAAGAGCATCCCAAGGAAGCGGCGTCAATTGTCGGCAAATGCATACTGTCAAGCCAGGCTCGAATTGCCGCTCGAACGGCCCGGGCTTCAATATTAAGAAAAGGCGCCTTGGAAGGAATGACTTTGCCGGGAAAATTATCCGACTGCTCAAGCCGCAAGCCGGAAGAATGCGAGCTTTACCTCGTTGAGGGAGACAGCGCCGGCGGTAGCGCGAAACAGGGACGCGACCGCCGTTTTCAGGCAATATTGCCGCTTCGCGGTAAAATTTTAAATGTGGAAAGAGCTCGTTTGGATAAAATGCTGGCGAATAACGAAATAAAAAATTTGGTTATTGCCATGGGAACAAATATTGACGAACAGTTTGATTTATCAAGGCTTCGCTATCACCGGATTGTAATTATGACCGATGCCGATGTTGACGGGGCTCATATACGCACTTTGCTTCTGACACTTTTCTTTAGGCATTTTACCGAACTGGTAGCGTCCGGACACCTTTTTATCGCCCAGCCGCCGCTTTACCAAATAAAAAAAGGAGTTTCTTTTAAATACGCTTACACCGAGGAAGAAAAAGAAAAAATAATAGAAGAATACGGCGGTTTAAAAGCTGAGATTATTGAAAATCCCGCTGAAGACGATACCGACGAAGAAAATGAAGCTGGAGTAGTTGAGGCCAAAATTAAAAAAGCGCCAAAGATTGTTATTCAGCGCTATAAAGGCTTGGGTGAAATGAATCCTGATCAGCTTTGGGAAACTACTATGAATCCCGAAACCCGGATTATGTCGCAAGTTACGGTTGAAGACGCGGCGTTAGCGGATAATATTTTTGATATGCTTATGGGCGGCGATGTTGCTCCCCGAAAAAAATTCATCCAAACGCACGCCAAAAAAGTTAAAAATTTAGATGTATAAAGATATAAATGTATAACGCAATTAATGTTACATTTTAATTTTTATTATAATTCCAATTCTGCTTTGCCCATATTTCTTGAGTAAGTAATTTTAAATCCTCTTTTATTGAATATGCTTATCATGGGCTCGTTGTCTTTCAGAAATTTGGCGCGGACTTTTTTAATTCCGCGCTTTTTTGCTATTTCCAGAATAAAATCTGTGAATTTATTACCCAACCCTTGGAATTGCCAAGGATCCGCTACCACAATGGGAATTCAGCCGTTTTATTAAGCGGATCGTTAATTAAGCGGACAACACCCAGCATATTTTTTTTTCCTTTTTCGCTTGACTCGGCAATAATCGCGATTTCCCGATCGTAATCAATCTGCGTATAGCGAATTAGCATTTCATGGGAAATTTCGCTGATTTGCGAAAAAAATCTATGGCGCATTGTTTTTTGGGAAAATCGTTCAAACATTTTAGCTTCCAGCGGCTCGTCTTCGGGCCGGATCGGGCGCAGAGTTACGGATTTTTTGTTTTTAAGCGTAAATTGCGTAATATATTCCTTTGGATATGGCGAAATAACCAAATGCGAATAGGGTTTAATGGATTTTCCCAATACATTCTTATCTAATATTAACTTCGCGTCCAAGACAACCCCTCCCTCCTCATCAACTGCGAAAGGATTTATGTCCAGCTCTTTAATTTCTGGAAAATCAGCAATTAAATAGGCGAATTTATATAAAAGAAATTGAATAGACTGGATATCTACTCCGGGCATGCCCCGGTAACCCTTAAGAAGCTTATAAATTTTAGTATCTTTTATTATTCTCAGTGATAGGGACATATTAAGGGGCGGTAAGCCGATTTTGGTGTCTTGAAAGATTTCAACCGCTACCCCGCCCATGCCGAAAACAATAACCGGACCAAACAGAGGATCTTTTTTGCATCCGATTAAAAGCTCATAGCGCTTTTTTACCATGGGTTCTATCAAAATACCCTCTGCATTGGCGGTGGGCGCGTTTTTTTTAACAGCGGACATAATCCGCCCAAAAGCGTTAATCGCCTCAAGGCTGGTATTAATATTAAGTATAACGCCGCCAATATCGGTTTTATGTAATATATCCGAAGACAATATTTTCATAACTGCCGGAAAACCGATTTTTGCCGCTTTTAAGCCGGCTTCTTTTTTATTTTTAACAACAGCGCTTTTAACAACCGGAATGTCATAGTTTAACAGCATTTGTTTAACCTCTTCTTCGTTTAAAGAAACGCGTTTATTTTTTACGGCTGTTTCAATTATTTTTTTATTAGCTTTGGTCTTTGGCGTAAAAGCATGCGGAATAGTTGCCGGAGCTTCGTAAAGCATTTCTAAATTTTTGGAATAATTATGAATATACATGAATGAACGAATAGCATCTTCGGGTTGCCGGTAGATAGGAATACTGCCTTTTTCCAGGATTTCTCTGCCTGCCTGCACCGCGTAGCCGCCCATCCAAGAAGCTAAAATAGTTTTTTTGCGCTTGTTTTTAATTTCCAATAGCTGTTTAGCGGCTTCGGTAGGATTAGTCATGGCCTGCGGAGTTAAAATTACCAGTACAGCGTCTGTATTTTCATCTTTTAGGGTAATCTCTAGGGCTTTTTTGTATTCTTGAGGGCCCGCATTCCCCAGTATGTCTATCGGATTTCCATGGCTCCATATTGGCGGCAGTATTTTATTGAGTCGCGTGATTGTTGTTTTGGTTAAATTCGCTATTTGTCCGCCGGAATATATTAAATCGTCAGCCGCTATAACTCCGGGCCCGCCAGCATTAGTAATTACCGCCATTCTGTTTCCTTTAGGGCGCGGTTGCATTGCCAAGGCTTTAGCGGTATGAAACAAGCTCACGGTTGTGTCAACCCGGACAATCCCGGCGCGTTCAAAGGCAGCATTAAAAATTCGGTCATTACCGGCAATTGAACCGGTATGTGATTTTGCCGCTTTAGCCCCGGCCTCGCTGCGCCCTACTTTTAGCACGATTATGGGTTTAGTTCTAGAAAATGCCCTGGCCGCGCTTAAAAATTTACGCGCGTTTGTAAGCGATTCCATGTATATTAAAATGCTGTCGGTATCGGGGTCAGAACCGAAATAATCAATTAAGTCATGAAATCCGATATCGAGCATGGAACCAATAGAAACAAAATAAGAAAATCCGACGTTATTTTTTAGCGACCAATCCAAGATGGCAGTGCAGAGCGCGCCGCTTTGGGAAATAAAAGCAATCTTGCCGGGCAGAGCCATTTTAGAAGCAAAACTGGCGTTTAAATGGTGTTTTGGCCTAATAAAACCAAGACAATTAGGCCCTAATATTCGAATATTGAATTTACGCCCTAATTTTAATATTTCTTGGCTCATATTCATTCCTGCTTTTCCCGTTTCGCTAAATCCGGCCGTTATTATTACAACGCCGCCAACTTTTTTTTCGCCGCACTCTTTTATTGTTTGGGGCACGGTTTTAGCCGGCGTGGCAATAATTGCTAAATCAATATTATCATTAATTTCTTTTACGCTGTTATATGCTTTTATGCTATGGACACTGTTATGCTTAATGTTAACCGGAAATATAATACCGTCGTAATCGCTATTTATTAAATTGTCCATTAAGGCATGGCCTACGCTCCCCTCCTGATCGGACGCGCCAATAACGGCAATTGTTTTTGGATTGAATAATTTATCTAATTCCATTTAAAATATCTTGAAATATTATTTTATACTTTTTATTATAATCTACAATCGGAATCATTTCCACTAGCGCTTTAATAAAAGA
>QMNH01000084.1 GCA_003647675.1 Candidatus Falkowiibacteriota bacterium
CCAGCTTCCCGACGTCGGCTTGTGTGAACCCAGTCCCGTTCAGTTCATACGCACCCGTCGTGTAGAATTCGCCGGACTTGTCGCCGGCGGATCCGCCTGAGTTGTCGCATTCAGCGATTGCGATTCCGGCGAATGTATTCACGCCCGTAGCGATCACGTTCGTCAGGTAACCCGACGCGACGAAAACCATTGTCCCCTGAAAAATCCTCACGGCAGCGGATCGCAGGGAACGCAAGTTTCCCGAATCCTGAGCGGTGATAAGTTCGTTTCCTGTAGCGGCCATTTCTAAACCCTCGATTTCGTTTTGATGTTTTCAGTTCAGCGCCCCGCGTTGACGTCCTCGCGTTAAGCGGCGACGGGTTCCGGCTTTTTGAAGACGGGGACTTCGCCGGACTGACCGGCAGCACACGACCGGGCGTATTCCTCGGGCGAACATCCGAATTCGGCCAGGGTCTGGGCGTTCGCGTGCGCTTCGGCCAGGAACTTTTTCTCCGGTGTCGCGACATCACCCGACGGATCTGTTCCGACGGCAGGCGTCGCGGCCTTCGCCAGGTGTTTGTCGAACAGGGCGACTTTCACGTCCTGTTCGGACAGTTCAGCGGCCAGGAATTCGTCAGCCATTTCAGGGAACCCGGCAGAGTTGCACAAGGCGACGACGTCGCGTGACAGTTTCTTGTCGGCGACCCGTTCTTCGGCGACTTGCTTTTTCACCATCGCCTGAATATCGGCCAGCGACAGGGCGCCGACCTGTTCGGGTTTTACGGCGGCGACAGGTTCCGGCGTCGCGGGCGTGACAGGTTCGGGCGTCGTCGCAACAGGCGTCGTCGTGGCAGTCGCCGTAGGGTCCGCCGGTTTGGGTGTGACGGGTTCGGTCGTTACGCTCGCGGGGTCCGTGGGATCCTGGGGATCGGTTTTCTTTGGATCGGTCGACATAGTCGGTTCCTTGGTCTTGGGTTCTGTCACAACGCGATTTGCGAGGTAACGTTCTAAAAACGCTGCTGTCCGATCCTTAACTTCATCGGACGACAGCCCGCCGAAATAGCGGTCCAGGACCGCAGTAGCTTGGCGCGCCGGACCGTCCGGTAGGTCGCCGGGTGATTCACTAAAAAATCCGTCTGTTGATGCTGGTTCGTCGACGACGTCGACGGCCCGGACACCGGTCAGTCGTAGCGGCGGGGGCGCGATCGGATCACCGCGTTTTGTGTTTTTGTTCAGGGCGTCTCCGTCCCGCTTCATTGCCTGTTCGTCCTCGCGGTAGGCGATCGACATCCCGAAATCTTCCGGTGATTCTTCGGCCTGGTCGAAAACCGTTTCGATCATTTCAGCAGCCCCAGCCCGATTCGCGGCCAGTTGCGACTTGTGAAAATCACCGCGTAGCGTGTCGCCGTCGATCCGGGGATTCATCACCGCACCGATCCGCCGACCTAGTCCATCGTTCGACAGGTTCGGGTGTGTGAATCTGGATTTCATTCCCTGGTCACCGCGTTCGGCGATGAACGCCCGCGTCTGGGCCAGCGTAGTTCCGTCGATCGTGTACCGGTCATCGTGTGTCGGACCTTCTTTCATAATCGCGACGCCTCGAATGATTCCGGCTTCGCGATCGATGCGCAAGTTCTTCGACGTAACCGGTTCAGTTCTCAGGTACTGGTTCACTGGGGCGCCTCGGCTGGTTCGGGTGCGGGTGTGGTCGCGGGTACGGACGCGGATTCGCCATCGGATTCCCCGGCGGGTTCGTCTTCGATCTTGGGGACGCCCTCGGGCGACGCGGCTGGCAACATCGCAATCGCCAGGTCTTCGATCAGGTCCTGTTCTTTCGCGATTTGCCGGAACGCATCCGCGTAGGACTGTTGGCCCTTTGATGCGTAGTATTCCGCGTACGTCGCCAGGCGGTTCTGAATCATCAGAACCATCGCCTGAGTTTCTTTCAGGATGTCGACTGGCGGGCGGACTGGTCCCGCGTAGCGGTATCGCGTGAACGATTTCCGTAACAGGTTCCAACCGATCGGATCGATCTGGACCTGGCCCGACAGGAACGCCTGTTCGACGAACCTAGGCCAGATCAGACGTAACAGGTGATCGTTGTATTTTCGCTGCCGATGTCGGATCACGATCCCGCCGTCGATCCCCGCCAGGCGTCCCGCGCTGAACGACGTCCGCCGGTAATCTTTCACGAGCCATTCATAGGGCCAGCACAAGGCGCCGGCGATCCGCAGCGTTTGCCATTCGACGAACGGGGCGTAATTTGAACCCGGGCGTTGTGGGTTCACCGTCTCGATCGATTCGTCGACTTCGAGATAGTTGATCGACCCGGTCCGGATGTTTTTGATCCTGTCGCCTGTCGGGGTTGTTTCGTCGACTTCATCATTCGCCGGGAACAGCCCTTCGGACGATCCGGCTTTCTTGATGAAAATCGCAAGCGCGGATTCCATCGCTTTCGCCACCAGTTCGTTTTCGTCCCAGTCTTTCAGGTCCTTGATTTTCGTTGCGACTGGCGAAATGTACGGGACGCCCCGCGACTGATCCGGCCACTGTTGTTCAAACAAATGGACGATCTGGATCCGGTTGTTCCCGTCGCGGATCGGGATCCGTAGGTAGGTCGTCGAATATCCGTCTAGGGATCCGTTGGACTCGCGAATATGGTAGGCGATCCGCTTGTCGTTCTCGTCGTATTCGACGCCCAGGCGGATCAGCGGGTTCGACACTTCGTTCAGCGGCGTTTCTAAACGGGCGGCGTTGATGACCCGTAGCGCCAGCGGGACCGGTTTGTCGTCGTCCGTTTCGTCGAACGTAATCAGGACCAGAATTTCGCCGTCGTTGTCCCAGTTCCTTTGGATCTGTTGTTCCTGGTCGACGAACGACAGTAGACCGGCGGCGTCGCTATGCGGTTGCCATTCATCCCATAGCGTCGACAGCGTCGCATTCAATTCTGAGACTTCATCTTCGGTCGGAATCGACGCCATCGCTTCGCGGCGTTCGTGCGGTGACGACAAGTTGTTCGCCCTGGCTGTCATTTCGGCGACGTCGATCTGGGGGATCGGCTGGATCCCGACGTCGCCTACGATTTTCTGGACGCGATCTTCGATCACCCCGGACACGACCGCGTCGTTCCGGTACAGATCGCGGGCCCGCCAACGGATCGATTCCAGGTCTTCATCTAGGGCCTGATCGGTCGACACCCGTTCGACAGCCCAGTCGTAACCGCGCAGGCGATCGTTCTTCGCGGCTTCGTACGTTCGGCCCAGTTGTTTCTGTCGATAGCGTTCCAGTTGGAGAACCCGACGGGCGGCGGCGCGGCGGACGCCCATCGCGGGGGAAACAGATTCGACCATCTTGTCGAACCTGGTCGACTTCACGGGTCGCGGTAGTCGGCGGCGTCGTGTCACGATCCCACCCTTCGGCCCAGGACCATCGCGCTTCGCCCGCTTTCGGCGGCGACTTCTTTTTGAAGTTCTTTGATCGTCGCATTGACCGCTGCCAGGTCGGCCATTTTTTGAACCCGACCGCTGATCCCGTATTCCTGGGCAGACAACAGGATCCGCATCCGCGCCTCGCGGGCGGCGGCCAGCGCTTCGGATGCGCTGTAGGTGTGACTCGCTTCGTATTTTCCGGGGGTCGACATAGCGGTCGACCATACGGGATCACCGGGGCCAGGCGGGGATCCCCGGGTCACAAATAGCGGGAACCGCTTCGCGTCAGCGGTAGTCCGCGCGGCGTCGCGAGTGTGACAGCGGGATCACGAGTTTGTTTTTTTCGGGCGCGACCCGACAGATCGCGCAGCGCAAATAGCGGATCCGATGTTCGGCTGTCGCGGTCGTCCTGTAGACTTTCAGGAACCCGTCGCACCCCTGGCGTTCGCATCTATCCCCGGACATTATCGGCACTGTGACGTCCTCCGTCGTGGTCGCGAAGATCCTCGATTGTTTCGATTGTTTTTGCCGTGACTTTCGGCTTCGCCGTCTGACGACGCCAGGTTCCGCCCTTATAGACTTCGGCCATCACCCGGGCGTAGCGAACGCAATCGCGGAAATCGTTCGCATAGTGCGGGTCGATTTTCTGCCAGGCTTCCACCGCGTAATTGTTCCGGTCCAGTTTCTGGGAACGCCCCTCGTTCAATAACTGGGCCAGAAAATCGCGATCCTTTTCGATCCCCAGCGGGAACGAAATCCCGGCTTCATCGTCCGGGCCCAAGTGGTCAAGTGCGCGCTGCAACCATTCCTGCCAGTGATTCGTGTTTACCCCGATCAGCGGCAACAGCATTTTTTTTGTGTTCCGTTTTCCCCGCGTCACGGATCGATCAGAAACCGTGTACGTCTTCCCCCGCATCGACGTCATTCCCTTGATTGGGTAAATCGGCAGACCCGCCGCGCGGTATTGATCCGTAACCTGATAAACGTAGTCCGTCATAAAACCAGAATCGACACCGATCGCCCTGGGCTTGTACCCCTTCCCCTTTTCGTTTTCGTACAGGACTTCCCCGACCATGTCGATCAGTTCGGAATCGGATTCTGTTTCGCCGTAGTTGATAATCCGGCCGATCGGTTTGACGCCCCATCCCATCACGACCCAGACCCATCGTTCTTCTTGCAGGTCGACGCCAGCGGTCAGGAAATGAACATCGTCCGGGACGACGCCCATCGGGACGACCGTCCCCAGGCGTTCCGCTAGGTCGTCTTCGTTCGTGACGTTCATCGACTCAGAAAATGTTTCGCCCAGATCGCCGTTGATGAAATCCTGTAGTTCGGCGGGCGACTTTTTCGACGTCAGAAATTGATACGCGAAATAACCCCAGGACAGGGACAACGAATACAGGGACGACAGTTGTGTCCCATAGATCGTTCGATCCGAAAGTTCCCCGGACACTTCCCCGTCGCGGTCGACCGTTTGACCCTCGCCAGCCCAGACGCCCGCGCGCATCATCGGGGCGCGGTGGTGATCCAGGATGTCGTCGTGGCAGAATGCGCAACAGTAGCGGGCGGTCAGTCGGGCGTAGTCAGGATCTGAATGTTCTTCCCCTTCGATCTTGTCCCAGATAATCCCGCCGTCCTCGCGCGGGTTTCCTTTGGACCCCATCGTCAAGACCTGGTGATTCCCGCAATGCGGACAGGGGACGTAGAACCGATGATTCGTAGAACGCTGA